>MHLY01000016.1:4979-5964 GCA_001821455.1 Candidatus Nealsonbacteria bacterium RBG_13_42_11 | reverse complement strand
TATTTCTCACAATTTCAATTCCTTCCTGGGCCAGGTAAGCGGCTGTCAGCCGGTCATTATTGAGCGAGCTCCCGGAGATTATAGACGGCATTACCCTAACCAAAGCCAAAACCCCGATGGAAATCACGAAGATCGCGATGATCACCTCTAAAAAAGTGAAGCCGGCATTTTTTTTGGAAAAACTATTGAACATAAACTAAACCAATTTTGTTTATTATGACACTCTTTGTCCCTGCTCCATTAGCGAGAGAAATCGTTGCCGTAGTTATTGCGAGATTATTGTTAATAACCACTGAGGGATCGGGAGGTTTAAAAGTGACGGTTAAAGGAGAAGGAGGATTTAAATTTTGTATTGTAACGCCGCCTGCCATTTTTAGGGGACTGCCTATCACCTGATCGCCGGCGCCGTATACGCCATCTCCGTTGTCTGCAAAAAGAATATATTGATCATTGCTTGACATACTAAAATATACCCCGTATTTATCGGGAATATTTCCGTTTACTTCGGCGGCGGCCAACGCCATTTCCTCAACGCTTCTGATGTCCTGGACCAATTTATTGGCGGCAAGCTCAAGCGCGTATTGCTTGTTCGCATTCCTATAGCCAGGAACCGCAATTGCGGATAAAATCGCGATGATGGCAATCACTATTAAAATCTCAACCAAGGTAAAAGCGTTTTTATTAAAACATTTAATCATTGAATCATTGAAACATTGAAACATTGAAACATTGAAACATTTAAACATCAAATCATTTAAACAGTAATTATTTCAAAGGCCGCATTGCGCGCCATAGCATTGCTCCGATTTCTTCTGCCGATTTAATTAATTTATTATAATCATCCCTACTTAAATAATTTTCCTCCGAGCAGAACCGAATTAGATATTTTGATTCCTGAAGCGAACCATATGAAATTTCCCAAAAATTCTTTTTTACAGCTGTTTTCTCACGTGCAAATCCTTCTATATAGTTTAAAATGATCGAA
>MHLY01000016.1:0-4972 GCA_001821455.1 Candidatus Nealsonbacteria bacterium RBG_13_42_11 | reverse complement strand
CTCTTCTTAATTGAGAATTCGTGCCAAATAATTCTTCCTTTGGAAATTTTTTCGAAACTTCATAAACACGGTGAACAAAATCGTCCATTTTGATTTTCAACTGTTCCTGAAAAGAGTTCATGAATGATTCTATGATTCAATGATTATATGATTAGATGATAAAGTTCATATACCATTCAATGATGCTCTGGCCGAAAAATAGAGCCAGGAAAGTTCCCGTCACTAAAAAAGGCCCGAAGGGAATTTCCGAAGAAAGTTTTTTTCGCCCGGCCGATATCATCCCTACGCCTATTATAGCACCTATGAGAAACGCCAAAAACAAAGCAACCAAGATTTCGGGAAAACCAAGGAAAAGACCCATCAGGGCGGCCAGCTTCACGTCGCCAAAACCCAGCCAGCGGCCTTTTGAAATCAGGAAAATGGCAAGAAAAAAGGCGGAGGCGCCAAGGCCGGAAAGAATGGCTTGAATAAAGAATGATGAATTTTGAATAATGAATAATGAATAAAGCAAATTGTAGAAAATCGCGAGACCAATTGCCGAATAAACCACTCCGTCGGGAATGATGTAAGTTTCGAGGTCGGAGGCGAAAATAATGATTAATAAACTTGTAATTAGTAATGAGTAACCGGTAACGGGTAACGAGTAAAAATTCAAAACAAATCCGAATTTTAAAAATATCAAAACGAATAAAATCCCAGTCATCAATTCCACTAAAGGGTATTGCTGGGAGATTTTTTTCCCGCAATAGCGGCATTTTCCCCCAAGCGTCAGAAAGCTTAAAAGCGGGATTAAATCCCGCCACGCCAGCTGATGGCGACAACTCGGACAATATGAACGCCCTTTCAAGAAACTTTCTCCTTTATTGAGACGATAAATGACCGAATTCAAAAAAGAACCGACTACTAAACCGAAAATGAAAACAATGAGATAGATAAAAAGAGTCATTTTAAAACCTTAGGGGCAAGCGTAAACGCCCGCACCGGGGGCCAAATTTCCTGTGTTGTTTTTGCTGTCTACGCAATAGACAGTGCCATCAGGAAGCGGAGAACTGGCAACCCAAGCATCGGCAGAAACATTACAGATTAAATTGCCACCGTGTCTTTGGACAGATAAACATACATTTTTCCAATCAGAACTTCCTGAAACGCAATTGTCACTTGCGCAAAAACCAAGATAATTTCCGCTGGCGCCGGCATAGAGTTCGCCGCCAGCGCGCAGAGAATTCATGCTTTCCTTAATCCCGTTAACCTGAGCCTTGGTCCTTGCGTTATTAACATTGATTATAACAATGGATGCCAAAATGCCGATGATGGCAACCACCACCAAAAGTTCAATTAGGGTAAATGCTTTTTGTTTTTCCAAAATTTTCATATTATATTGAGCGAATGTTTAAGATTATAACAATTATTTTATTGATTATACCATAGGGAAAATATGATTGCACGCATTATTGTGGAAAACCAAAAACCGCCACTTCGGGGCGGTTTTTGGTTAGCAAATATTTATTCAGACTTATGGGCAAGCAGTTCCTACAGCTAACTCAGTAGCAATTGCTTGGGATTTTCCTGTGGAATCTACGCACCAAGCCGCATTAGTACCTTCAGCCACTCTAAGGGTGGCGCTTACTGCATACGCATCAGCGGTAGCAAGGCAATAAGGAGCGTCACCTCCGTTATTATTCTGGATCGTTGTAACGGCCTTAGCGTAGTCGGTTCCGGAGCAGAAATTGAGATAAGAATAACTGTTAGTATCGTAATACAGCTCTGCTCCAGCCCTTAATGCATCTAAACTTCCCTTGACTGCAGTATTCTGGGCTTTTGATCTGGCGGCGTTAACGTTGACTATGACGATGGTTGCCAAGATACCGATGATGGCAATGACCACCAATAATTCAATAAGGGTAAAACCTCTCTTCTTCTTTTTCTTTTTTGCGAAATACATATTTTTAATTGTAATTTTATTTTATAATTCTCCGACGCTTCGGAGCCTCGACCCCTTTTGGCGTCGAGGTTTAATTCAGCTTTTTTTAATTGAGGAGCTCGACATTTCCCCAAAGTAAGCTTATTTTATTATATCACAAGTCAAGCAGACAAGGAAAGGGCTGTGGATAAATTGAGGGAGGCCCTGGCCGACCGAGACCCCGCCCTCTAGGCTAAGTAAAATTTCTATGGCACAGAGGGCGGGGTTCTTCCCCAGCCGTCTAAGTAAAGGAAGACTGCATAGACGGCTGGGTCAGAAATTGCCTATCTGATATATCGGCAGGAATATGGAAACCAATAAAAACGCCGCTCCAATGCCCATAACGATAATCATGGCCGGCTCAATCAGAGATATCAAGGTAGCTATGCCTCTGTCCACTTCTTTCTGGTAAAAATTAACCACGTTTTGCAGGGAGCTGTCTATCCTGCCCGTTTTCTCTCCTACCGCCACCATCTGCACGAAGAGCGGCGAGAATTCCTCAGGATGAGTCTCTAAAATCGAACTTAACGACTCCCCTTTTCTGACGCCGTCCCGCGTCTGGAAAATAATATCTTTGTAGACCTCGTTTCCCACGACCTCTCCCCCTATTTCCAATGCTTTTGCAATCGGCAGGCCGCCGGCGATAAGAGTGGAAAGATTTTCGGCAAACCGGGCCAGGTAGATTTTTTTCAGCAGGTCTCCGATGACGGGAAGTTTAATGATATTTTTATCAAAAAGATACTTTCCTTCCTTGCCTCTCGTATACTGATAAAAAAGTCCGGATATTGCGGCAATCCCGACGACAATTATCCAGCCCCATCCTTTGATAAAATTGGAAAAAGACATGATGGCCCTGGTTGACCAGGGGAGTTCGGTTCCGTTTTCCGCTAGAATTGACATCAAAGGGGGTAAAACCCAATAAATCAAAAAAATGAGCACTACTATGAAAACAATCACCACAAGAAGGGGATAGATCATCGCTCCCCTTATTTTACTTTTGAAATTATATTCATACTCCAGGTGGTCCGCCAAATATTCAAGGGCTTCGGATAATTTTCCCGAAGCTTCACCTGAGCGTATCATGCTTAAAAAATAAGGCGAAAAAATTGAGGGATAGGTTGAAAGGGCTGAAGAAAGCTTGGCGCCGCCCTCAACTTCTTCCTGTATTTTGAGAAGCTTTTCCCTTAATTCCGCTTTCTCCGACTGGCGAATGATGGCAGCCAGAGACTCCACGATAGGAACCTGGGATTGGAACATAATGGACAGCTGACGGCAAAAAATCACGACGTCTTTCTGAGAAACGTTCGAGAAAAATTTTATGTTTCTGGCAAAAATCGGCGCGGGTTTCTCCCGCTCTAAGATCGTCAGATAAAGACCGTATTTCTGCAGAATCGCCAAAGCCGCTTCTTTTGAAGATGCCTCAATCACGCCCTTTTGAATAGTCCCTTCTTTGTTTCTCGCTTGATAATTAAACTTCATGTTTAATTTTCAGGGTCCCGCCAAAGCGGGAATCATAGTTGAACTTCACCCCCACACCAAACGAGCTTATGCTTTAAGGCACAACTCAATCCTGCGCTTGAGTTGTTGCAAAGCTTTCGCTCGCAGTTTAAGATTATGTTCTCTTTCAAAAGCATCCTGTTTTAATAAATATGCTTCATAATAAATCAGCTTAAATGGTCTGCGCGTCTTTGTTGAATCAACTTTTCCTAAATTATGTTCTTTAAATCTTTTTCTAAGATCGTTAGTGCAACCCAGATATAAATCATTATCTTTTTTACTCCTTAATAAGTAGACAAAGAACATAATTTGAAGCTCGTTATGGTGTGGGGGTAAATTATCTTATCAACTTTGCCAGCTCCGAGGGATTCAGCGAAAGACCAAGCGCATTCTCTAAGGTGATTTCTTTGTTTTTTACAAGATTAGCTAAAGATCTGTTCAGTGAAATCATGCCAATCTCGGCCGAGGTTTCAATGACTAAATCAAGTTCGTGAATTTTATTTTCCCTAATAAGATTTGCCACGGCCGGGGTGGAAAGCATTATTTCGCATGCCGGAATCAACCCGCCTTTCATTCTCGGAATGAGCCTCTGGGAAACCACTCCCAAAAGAGAGCTCGACAGCTGTGCTCTTATTTGCTGCTGCTGCTCGGGCGGGAATGAATCAACGATTCTATGGATGGTCTGGGAAGCCGAATTGGTGTGCATAGTTGAAAAAACCAAATGCCCGGTTTCGGCAGCCGTAATAGCTATCTGCGTGCTTTCCGGGTCCCTGATTTCACCCACCATAATTACGTCGGGATCCTGCCTGAAAGTGGCCCGAAGGGCTCTGGCGAAAGAAAGCGTATCTTGATAAACCTCCCTTTGTTCTATCACAGATTTATCATCTTCAAAAATGTACTCTATGGGATCTTCGATGGTTATGATGTGTTCGGCCCGGATGTGATTGATCTCGTCTATTATCGCAGCCAGTGTAGTTGATTTTCCCTGCGAAGAGGGACCCGTAATCAGCACGAAGCCCTGGGTCGGCTTGGCAAAATTATGGATGGCCGGAGACAGATTAAGTTCTTCTATGGTTTTGATTTTTGTGCTAATTAGGCGAAGAGCGGAAGAAACGCATCCTCTTTGGTAAAAAATATTCACCCTGAACCTTGCCCTGTCCTCGAAATTATAGGAAAAATCCATTTCTTTTCCCTTCAAAAATCTCTGCCGCTGATCTTCGATCATAAGCGTCATTGCCAGCCCTTCAGAGTCTTCGGGCGTGATTTTTCTCCCTTTTAACGGAAGAAGTCGCCCGGCAATTCTCAGGATGGGCGAATGGCCAACGGTTATATGAAGATCCGAAGCCTGCTCCTGTACGGTCATGGCCAAAAGTTCTTTTAATTGCGTTGCGTAATCGGGCATAAATTTTTCTTTAGCTAATTTGGATCTTAATCAGTCAGCTCATTGAAATGATAAGCTTAACCAATTCCCCAATAAGCTATGGGATTATTTTTTTAATTTCTTCTACAATTTCC
>MHLY01000015.1:5460-7614 GCA_001821455.1 Candidatus Nealsonbacteria bacterium RBG_13_42_11 | reverse complement strand
CAACTTTTGCCATATGCCAAAGCAATTAAAAAGATTCCTGCACCCGAAATGAATATTTGCTTTTGATTGTTGCCAAATCATCTCCCCTGCCACGACCATCCAATAGTTTCTCTTTTTCAGCAATTCGACGATCCAAATCTTGTTTCTCGACAAACATAGAAAGAAATCGTGCCTGAACAGAAGGGTCTTGAAGAGATTCTTCAAACATTTTCTGCTGTTCCGGTCCCAATTCAAAACGCTCGCAGATTTCTCTGGCGATTAGCACTGCCACTTCGCTTGATTCTGGCGTCTCTTGTTTTGGCATTTCATATGTGCTCATGTTTTTGTTTTAAAAATTTATCTTGCTTCCACTCTACAATAAATATAAGAATTTTGCCATCCAAGTTATCCACAACACGTTTTGCACAATGTGCTTGTATAATTAAAATAGAGCCACCCCAAATTAGAAACCGCCTAGAAACTTAGTTTCTTTTAAAGAAACTAAGTTTCTTAACGCAAAAATCGTGCCTAAAAAAAGAGCTTTTCTATTACTCTTAATAATCCTCGCCATTGCGGTATTTTTCAGATTTTATAAATTAGCCGAAATTCCGCCCGGGCTATATCCGGATGTGGCAATTAATGGGAATGACGCGGTTCATGCTTTGGAAACCGGCGACCCCGTAAAGTTTCTCACTTCGCTCGAAACCACGGGGCAAGGCTACAAATGGTTCTATCCTGAAAACAACGGCCGCGAGGGTTTGTTTATAAATTTAATCGCTTTTAGTTTCGCGATTTTTGGCATCAGCGTTTGGGCGCTGAAATTTGTGCCGGCTATTATTGGAATGCTCACGGTGCTGGGGATGTATTTGATGGTGCGGGAACTTTTCTCTCAATATCAGGAAGTCGGACTTCCTCGGGAAGTCCGACTTCCAAAAATTGAAATCATCGCGCTATCTTCCACTTTTTTTCTCGCCACTTCATTTTGGCACATTCTTTTTTCCCGACTCGGCTTCCGTGCTATTATGGTTCCGTTTTTTCTGGTTTGGAGTTTTTATTTTTTGTTTAAAGGCATGTGTGCGACCCGAATTACCCGAAGCGAACACCCGAATGATCCGAATAGCCCAAACAGATTGCAAAAATCAAACCGCTTTATACTTTATACTTTATACTTTATACTTTCGGGCATTCTCTTCGGCCTTGGCTTCCATACTTATATTGCCTTCCGTGTCGCTCCTTTGATACTGGGTGTATTTTTGTTAATTGAGTTTTACAATTACTGGCCAAGATTCAAATCATTTATCACTAACCACCAACCTCTAACCTCTCTCTTCAGAAAAATCTATCTCCAAGACAGATGGTGGAGATGGGATATATTTTTTCTTGCCATTATTATTGTTGTTCTGCCTCTGGCAATTTATTTTTATAATAACCCTCAAGACTTTATGGGGCGCTCCGCGCAGGTCTCTGTCTTTGCAACTGAAAACCCAGTAAAACAATTGGCAATTACCACGGCTAAAACTTTGGGTATGTTCAATATTTGGGGTGATTGCAATTGGCGGCATAATTACGCCTGCCGGCCGGAGCTTTTCTGGCCTGTTGGAATTTTGTTTTTGATCGGGGTTATAATAGCAATAAAAGATATAATCAAAGCAACTTTCCCGTCCGGAAGCCGCCGGCGCGCGGTTGGCGACTTGGGGGATGGGGGGGCCGACGCCACCGAAGGTGGCGGAGCGGTCGGCAACCGCGTGCCGACGGCTGGATACAACAACTGGTCTCCTGCTCAAATTTCTCTATTCCTGTTGACATGGTTTTTCGTTATGCTTTTGCCGGCTATTCTAACAAATGAAGGACTCCCCCACGCCCTGCGGGTCATTGGCGCAATTCCTCCGGTCTTTATTTTCGCGGGCATGGGAGGATGGTGGATTATAGAAAGAATTAAGAATTTAGAATTAAGAATTAAGTATGCACGAGGTATCGTCTATGTTTTTCTTGTTGTATTTCTAATCTGTACCATATGGAGCTCCTATAACAGCTATTTTATCCAATGGGGGAAAAACCACGAAGTCCAAGGCGCCTACACCCAGCATTTCGTTGATATTGGAAATTATTTGAATTCCTTGCCGGAAAATACAAAAAAATATGTTATAGTTAATGAAGGAGGGGTTCCTGTCCCCT
>MHLY01000015.1:587-5426 GCA_001821455.1 Candidatus Nealsonbacteria bacterium RBG_13_42_11 | reverse complement strand
TATATTTATTGAAAAGACGAAAAACTTGGAACCAAAGACAATTTATCTAAAGCCTGAACAAATTGGCAGTATACGAACTTCCGCAACACAGTTCTCAACAGCTATAGTGCCGATGAAATACGATGAAATAATACTTGACGTGCTAATACAAAAATTCCCGCAAGAGAACATAGAACGAGAAAACAACGTTTACTATTTTATTGTTAATTGATCTCAAATCTCAAAACGCTTTAATTTTTAACAAACTTGTTAAAAATTACAGTGAAACGGTTCGAAACCGTAAAACTATAACTTAAAACTAAAAGCTTTTATAGTTTTGACATTTTAGTTGTAATTTTGACTTTTGACATTTGACTTTTGAGTTTTTCGCGTGTCAAACCGCACCACCCATATTCTTGCCGCTCTAACGCTGGCTCTAATGCTTAGTTTAGCGTTTTTTTCTATGTTGGGCGATTCTCAAACCATGGATGAAGTTTCTCATCTGCCTGCTGGTTATTCCTATATCACCCAGCACGATATGCGTATTAATCCCGAACATCCGCCTTTGATGAAAGACATGGCGGGCTTGGGCGTTTGGATTTGGTCAAAAATCTCTGGCACGCAGATTAATTTTCCTTCAGAGATAAAAGCGTGGAAAGATGATATAAACGGCCAATGGGATTTTGGATTTAATTTTATGTACTATTCCGGCAATAACGCTGACGGCATGCTAATAGCCGGCAGATTGCCGATGTTTTTAATACTACTCATTTTAGGAATATATATTTTCAAATGGTCTAAAAAATTATTCGGCAGTAAAACCGCTTTGCTTGCTTTATTTTTTTATTCTTTTTCCCCCACCTTTATCGCGCACGGCCGGCTAGTCACAACCGATGTTGCCGCGTCCGCAGCAATTTTCATTTCGCTCTATTATTTTGTCGGGTGGCTTAAAACGCCAAATACTAAAAATGTAATTATTGCCGGCGTCATTTTCGGTTTGGCTTTGTGCGCCAAATTTTCCGTTTTCCTGCTAATCCCACTTTTTGTATTTTTGATAGTGATTTGGCTGATATCTTCTGTCGTCATTGCGAGGAGTGAAACGACGAAGCAATCCCGTGATACTACTACTGGATCGCCACGCTCGCCTATCGGCTCACTCGCGATGATTGTAAAATACCTTGGCGGCTTCATTCTTCTCGGCCTCGTCTCGCTTTTAGTAATCTACATCATCTACATCCCCCATGTCTGGAATTATCCAATGGAACGGCAAATCAACGATATGCGTTTTGTCCTAAACTTATACGGTAATGGTCCAGACCAAACTCCTTTAGCCTCGTGTATCAACCCGTCACGCATTAGCCGCTGCCCAGCTGAAATAACCATTTGGATGGCAACTAAACCAATCCTGCGGCCTTTGGCACAGTATTTATACGGCTTGCTTATGGTGGTCCAGCGCGCCACTGGCGGAAATACAACATACTTTTTAGGTGAGGTCTCCGCAACCGGCTGGGCAAGTTATTTCCCAATTGTTTACGCGATCAAAGAGCCCCTCGCCATGCATATTCTAACAATTATTGCGCTTTTATTTGCTGCCTACTCAACAAAATCGTTCTGGAAAAAACCAATTTCAGGATTATTTAACTGGATTAACGGACATATTGCTGAATTTGCTATGCTGTCTTTTATTGCTCTATATTGGTATTCAAGCATCAGCTCGCCCTTAAATATCGGTGTACGGCATGTTTTACCAACTTTTCCTTTTATCTATATTTTAATCAGCAATCAAATAATCAAATGGCTTAGCATTAAAGAGCCAGAAAAAAAAGATGACCTAACCGCTTATGAAAAACTAAAATTTTTGGAACATGCGTTTTTTGGCAGTATTCTGAAATACAGCATTTTGGGAATTTTGCTCTTGTGGCAGCTAGTTTCAGTAGTAAGCACATATCCATATTTTCTAACATATTTCAATGAAACAATCGGCGGACCTAAAAATGGTCATATATACGCGGCTGATTCTAATCTTGACTGGGGGCAGGATTTCAAACGGCTGGCAAAATGGGTTGAAGAAAATAATGTACAAAGAATTTATGTTGACTATTTCGGGGGCACAGTCGGCGAATATTATTTAGGAAATAAATTAATCCCTTGGTCTGGACAGAAAAATCCAAATTTGATGGCGCCAAATAGCTATTTGGCCGTTTCCGCGACTTTTCGCCAGCAATGTTTTGGCAAACCAGTTGCCGGATTTGAGCCGCTCAATTGCTATCAATGGCTAAAAAACTACGAACCAGTTGAAGTTATTGGCAATTCAATTTTTGTTTATTACATCCCATAAACCGCTAAACAGACGCTAAACAAAAACGCTAAACTACGCCAAAAATCTTCCGTTCCTGTCATCCTGAACTTGTTTCAGGATCTCCCAAAACAAATCCCGGAAAATAGATGAAAAATTTTTAAGATTCTGAAACAAGTTCAGGATGACAACGCAATGACCGTCCATCCCCGGGCGGTTTTTGTAATAAAAAAGCGGCTTTAACGCCGCAACTTTTTTTACATTACCTGAACTCGGGATATCCGCAAGTATCGCTCAAACGAGCCATTAGTTCTGACGTGATATAACCTAGGTTCTCTAATTCAAATCCCCCGGGATTATGCTGGGATAGTGATTTTAAATATAGAATCGTCAAGGGAGATCCTATAATAGTCTTCACAATTCCCAAATCGCCGTGAAATTCATCCGCCACTTCACCTCTTGATCTAACAACCCTTACCAAATAAAATTTAAAGCTGGTTCGCCAATTTCTCAATTCCTCCGATTTTTTGTCCTCCATTCCCCTGCCCTCCGTTTTTCCTTTTTCACTTTTAATTTTTCATTTTATAATATACCCTATTCTCCACCCTTAAATCAATATACTCTAAATTATCCCTCTGCTCTTTGATTTTTTCCTGTAAAACTTTTTCCAAAGCAATAACTTGCGCTTCTGGCTGGCGAGTAATGTCAAAAATAATTTGCCACTCTTCCGCTGTCTGGACTATAACATCTATTGTTGGGAAAGAATTTATCTGAAAATAAAGCAAGCTGATATTAACTCTTTCATAGAGCAATTTCTGCGCATCAATAACAAAAGATACCAGCCCGCTGTCAATTGCCTTATCCCCTATTTTAATCTCGCGGTTTGAAACATCCTTCAAAACAACCATTGTCCCCCCATAAATTTCCGGCGCTTCTTCAAATATAACTCCCTCTTCGTCAATAAAAAAACAATCCGATCGCCCGCTTGGAGTTTGCAATGCCTGTTCTAATATGGCTTTCGTTCCTGTGGCGGTTCCAGCGGGCTCGTCCTCAGCCGGTTTGGACGGACTAATCTGCTTGCAATAGATCATAACTTTTTGTCGGTCGCTTAGAATAACCGCTAATGAAGCTGGGAATTTTTTTGAGACCTCAATTGTTTTAGCGCCGGGAAATTTCTCTTTTAAAATATGAAGTAAGCTTGCTTCCGATATCAAATAAAAATTATTCTTTGGAATATAGCGAAAATAAAAACTTCCCAATTCTTGATTGACTAAACTTAAAATATTACCGCTCGGAATCTTCTCTGTCCCTTGCGCATTGATGTTTTTAATTTTAAATAAAGGCGAAAAAAAGATGCTATACCCCGCCCCAACCAATAAAATCAAAGTTAAAAAAATCCAAAATAGCGGTTTCCAATTTCTCTTTCGCCTTCTCGTTTTTTTGTAGTTCGAAATAGCTTTCATTTTACTGCAGAAGCTGCTCCGAGGTCTGACCTCCCGCGGGAGGTCAGACCTCGCTAAATCTTTAATGAATTATCATCTATCATTAAAATCCTCTCTTTATTCTCCTCGCCGTTTCTATCAAATAAGTAATCCAATATCTCCAATTCAAAACTAAATCCTGCGCTGGCAGATAATCCACGCGATAACTCCCAAAACCCTGTTTGAACAAAGTGGGCCCTGCCCATGGATGGTTTGGCTTATCAATCGGAGATGCACCGTAGAAATCAAAAATTTTGCATCCGCGCCTTTTAGCTTCCTGAATCGCCCGCCAAACCAATAAATACGGAGCCGATATATTTTTATTTTCGCAATATGACGCGGCTTGGTAATAAAACGCCCTGTGCCCATAAAATATGATTAATGCAGACGCCACAACTTTGCCTCCATGACTGGCATTAAAAACAGCTATTTCGCCATCCGGAGCAAAAATTTTAATCTCATTTTTTATTTGCTTTTCAGAAAAAACAATAAAATGCTTCCTTTCCGCGACCTTCTTCTGAAGCTCTAAAAAATATTCTCCTCTCGGTGGATTTTCTGTTTCCACTTCTACGCCTTCTTTTTCCATTTTTTTTATCAAATATCGTGTTGTCTTACGCATGTTCTTTAATAATTCTTCTTCCGTCTTAGTTATATCCAAAAGCAAGGTTGACTCCGCGTGCATGTGTATCGGCGACTTTCGAAATCCCAGTTCTTCAAATAATTCTTTATTTTCTTCAATTCGTTCTGCCAATGGACTAATTCTTATAAAACTATAATTTTCGTTTTTGGCAATATTTTGTAAATATGCAATCAAATATCCGTAGAAACTTTTGACTTTTGCTGTTGTTTGCAACGAACTTGTTCCGTTTTGACTTTTGACTTTGAGTGAAACGATAGGCCCATGCGGCACAAATAAAAACCTTCCTCTCTTTGCGTCTATCCCCACAATCAAAGCCACGCCTGCTAATTCTTCGCCTTCATAAACCCCCAACCGCCATACTTTGTCTCCCACCAGCTTGCTAAACTCCCCCCAATTCCAAGAATGTAAAAAAGTATACTCGGCTTGAGATTTAATAAAAGATT
>MHLY01000015.1:0-124 GCA_001821455.1 Candidatus Nealsonbacteria bacterium RBG_13_42_11 | reverse complement strand
TGCGCGCAGTCTTCCAAAACAATCAAATTATGTTTTTTAGCAATTTCTAAAATTTCATCAACTTTAGCTGAAAAACCAAATGTATGCTGAATTATTACAACTTTACTCTTCGGAGTTATTTTCT
>MHLY01000014.1:2547-5694 GCA_001821455.1 Candidatus Nealsonbacteria bacterium RBG_13_42_11 | reverse complement strand
GGATGCCTGGATTCTCCTACTAAAGGAAAAGTGTTTTTGGAAGGAAAAAACATATCTTTGCTTTCTGAAGACGCCTTATCGCAACTGCGGGGGAAAACCATCGGCTTCATTTTTCAGGAATTTAATTTAATGCCCAACCTTAATACTCTGGAAAACGTGATGCTGCCAATGATATTCCAAGGCGTATTTTTAGCAGAAAGGGAAAAAAGAGCCAAAGAACTCTTGATTAATGTCGGTTTGGGAGAAAGGATTTTACACCAGCCCGCTGAATTATCAGGAGGCGAAAGACAGAGAGTTGCCATAGCCCGGGCTTTTGCAAATAACCCGGCGGTCGTGATTGCCGATGAACCGACAGGAAACCTGGACTCCGTTACCGGAGAAAGAATAATGGATGTTCTGACTAACTTGCACAAAGTGGAAGGCAAAACCATAGTCGTTGTGACTCATGACCCGAGAATTGCGGGTTACAGCGAAATAATCGTCAATATAAAAGACGGTCAGATTATTACTAATCATAAGCAAGCGGCAGAAGTTTTGTGGCAGAGGTAAGAATATGAATAATTTAGGCGAATATTTTCAAATCGCTTTCAGAAACCTTAAAACCAGGTCTTTAAGAAGCTGGCTGACGATTTTCGGCATTGTTATCGGTGTTTTCTTGATTGTCAGCTTATTGTCTTTATCAGAAGGGATAAAATCCACCATTACCCAGCAATTAAGGTCTTTGGGAGGAGAAATGATTTTTGTTATGCCGGGCGACCTTTCCAATCCCATATCAATGTTCGTCGGCGGCACCAAACTTGAAAAAGAGGATATTGATACGATTAAAAGAACAACGGGAGTGGATAAAGTGCTGACCATGTCTTATCAGGGAGTTGTCAGCCGGTATGGAAACGAAGGAAAAACATTATTCTTATCCGGCGTTTCTCTGGAAGAAGGCAAAGAAATACTGGAAAAGTTCCAAGGCTGGACTTTGGAAAAAGGCGAGTGGCCCACTCCCGGCAAAAAAGAGATTTTAGTCGGCCAGCAGGTGGCCAAAGCAGTATTCAAAGCGCCGGTTAAGATAGGCACCGACATTAATTTAAAAGGAAAAAAATTCAGGATAGTCGGGATCTTGAATTCTTTGGGAAACAAAACCGACGACTCATCAATTTATTTGGATATGCCTCTTTATCAGGATTTAACCGGAGAGAAAAAAGGTTCCGCCCAGATGGCCATGGTTAAAATTGTAGAAGGGGAGTCGGCTGAGAAAGTTGCCGAAAACATTAAAGAAGACCTTCAGGACACCAGAAAAAGAAGAGCCGGAACCGACGTGGCTGATTTCAGCGTCATTACTTCGGATAAAATGGGGGAGATTGCCGGAAACATTCTGGCCGTAATCCAGCTGGCCGTAATTGCTTTTGCCAGCATTGCCATTGTTGTGGGAGGAATCGGTATAATGAACACTATGTTCACTTCGGTCCGGGAAAGAACCAGAGAAATCGGCATCATGAAAGCCATTGGCGCCAAAAACTCCGCGGTTTTAACGATTTTCCTGTTTGAAGCGGGAATTATCGGAATTACGGGCGGTATCGGCGGAACAATCCTGGGAGCGGGCTTGGCAAAACTTATTGAACTTTACGGGCAAGTCCACCCCATGTTTTACTTTTCAGCCTCCGTTACTCCCGGCTTAATCGCTTTCGGTTTGGTTTTTTCTTTCTTGGTTGGCTGCTTCTCCGGATTTTTTCCGGCCCGAACCGCAGCCAAACTGAAACCGGTTGAAGCCCTCAGACGTTATGAATGAAGATTTAAAATTAAACTTAAAAAAATATCCCGATCCGCTTTTAAGAAAAAAAAGCGGGATGATTAAGGAAATCACTCCGGAAATTGAAAATCTTGCCAAAGACATGCTTTTAATTATGGAAAAAGAAGCGGGTATCGGCATTTCCGCCCCCCAGGTGGGAATTTCAAAAAGAATTATCGCAGTAAAAACGGAAATCGGCCCCCAAGTTTTTATTAACCCCAAAATTACCAAAATGAGCCCGGAAACTGAAATTGCGGAAGAGGGCTGTTTGAGTTTTCCTGGTTTATTTTTGAAAATTAAAAGAGCCAAAACAATTGAACTGGAAACGTTCAGTTTGAAAGGGGAGAAATTGATTATCGGAGCTAAAGATTTATTAGCCCGCGTTTTTCAGCACGAAATTGACCACTTGGATGGAATTTTATTTATTGACCGAGTCGGTTTTTGGCAGCGCTTAAAAGTGAAAATTAGGATAAAATAATGACGTTAATTGATTCTTTAATCAAAGAAGGGTGGCTGAAAACGCCGAAGATAATTGAGGCCTTTCGGAAAATTAAAAGGATTGATTTTCTGCCCGAAGACATGAAAGACCTGTCTGAAATGAATGAAGCCCTGCCGATAGGTTTTGACCAGACAATTTCCCAGCCTTTAGTAGTCGCTTTCATGCTGGAACTTTTAGAACCCGAAGAAGGAGATAAAATTTTGGATGTCGGTTCAGGTTCCGGCTGGACAACGGCCTTGCTGGCTGAAATTGTCGGTCAAAAAGGAAAGGTGATTGCTATGGAAATAGTTCCCGAATTAAAAGAATTCGGAGAAAAAAACGCGGCAAAATATAATTTTACAGAAAAGGGGATGGCGGAATTTCTTTGCGCCGACGGTTCCCAAGGCTATGAAAAAGAAGCGCCCTATAATAAGATTCTGGCTTCAGCCACAGCCGTATCCCTGCCCGAACCCTGGAAAGAGCAATTGAAAATCGGAGGAAGAATTGTCCTGCCGATTAACTCTTCCATCTGGCGCTTCACCAAGACAGAAGGAGGGGAATTTACCAGAGAAGAATACCCCGGCTTCGTCTTCGTCCCTTTAATTTCAAAGTTATGAAAAAATATTTAATTCCAAAAGTTTTAATTGTTAATGCCGTAATTATTGCCGTTATTTTAATCGGCCAGGTTTTTTTACCGAGGAAGGCAACCAGCGAACAGACAATCTTTTCCATTAACAAAGGCGAGGGTTCCAGGGAAATTGGCTTGCGCTTAGAAAAGGAGAAACTTATTTGGTGGTCTCCTGTTTTCAGGATTTATGTTCTGACCACCGGCGTTTCAAAAAATCTTCAGGCCGGAAGCTATTCGCTTTCTCCCTCTATGACTATGCCT
>MHLY01000014.1:2151-2365 GCA_001821455.1 Candidatus Nealsonbacteria bacterium RBG_13_42_11 | reverse complement strand
ACCGGGAGATTGTTTCGGGAATTTTCTGGAAAAGGTTGAAAACAAGGATACCCCTGGAATCCTGCGCCACCATCGCTTATGTCCTTAATGTTGATAAATGGCGCTATTCCTTTGAAGATACGAGAATTGTTTCTCCTTACAATACGTATTTGAACCAGGGATTGCCTGCGGGCCCGATTTCCAATCCCGGGCTTGAAAGCATTCTCGCAGCAGT
>MHLY01000014.1:0-2060 GCA_001821455.1 Candidatus Nealsonbacteria bacterium RBG_13_42_11 | reverse complement strand
AAATTCAAATATCTCCAAAATAATGAATAAAGAATCGGGAAAAATAAATATTTTTCTTTTATTGGGCATTCTTGCTATACTGGTAGTAGTCGGATTTTTAATTTACCAGACATTCTCCGGCTATAAAGAATTGCTGGGAAATCAGGGGCTGACGCCCGAGGGAGCCACCTCTTCCGGAGAAGAAATAGCAACCAATACGGCCAATTCGGGAGTCGCTAACGAAACCACAACAATTATGATAGGCCGAGCGCTTGAAGATAAAAATATTTTAATGGTGATCGCTTTCAAGGATTTTCGGGATGAAGAGTATTTTATACCCCAGCAGCTTTTTCTTGTTTCCGGAGCTGATGTTAAAACTGCCAGCGATGAAAAAGGGACAGCTATCGGCGCCGAAGGCGGAAGCGTACCAATTGATTTTTTAATAAAAGAAGTGGATCTGAGCGCTTTCGATGCCGTGGTTTTTATCGGCGGTGCGGGAACCTTAGAACGTCTTGATAATGAGGATTCCTACAAACTGGCGCAAAAAACTATTCAGCAAGACAAAGTTTTAGCAGCCATTTGCATAGCGCCGGTTGTTTTAGCCAAAGCCGGAGTTCTGGAAGGCAAGAAAGCCACGGTTTGGTCAAGTCCTTTAGACGAATCCGCGATTAAGATTTTGCAAGACAACGGAGCTATTTTTGAAGAAGCCAAGGCAATAGTGGCAGATGGAAAAATAATTACAGGCGCGGGTCCCGAGATTGCCGAGGGATTTGGCATGAAGATTATTGAGGTCTTGACAGGCATTTAAAGACACTATAAAGTAAGAATAGCCGCAGAAAAGGGGCGAACAATAAGTCCCCTCGAGGCAAAAATATATATTTGTATTTTTGTTTTGTCTGCGGAAACGCAGATTTTTTGTAATATCATGGCTTTAACTAAAGTCCAAAAACAAAAAATCGTGGAAGATTTGAAGGAAAAAATTGCCAAACAAAAGGCAATAATTTTGGTTGGAATCACGGGCATGAAAGTCAAGGAGATTTTCGAATTAAGAAAGCAGTTGAAAAAAATTAATGCCAATATCCAAGTGGTTAAAAAGACGTTGGCCCAGATTGTTTTAAAGGAGAAAAAATTGGAATTTGACAAAAAGCAGTTTAAAACCGAATTAGCCTTGGTTTTCGGCTTCGGAGACGAAATTGCGCCGGCCAAAACAATCTATCAATTCAGCCAGGGAAACGAGAATTTGAAGATTTTAGGCGGTTTTCTGGAGAATAAATTAAAAACAGCGGAAGACATGTTGCTTTTGGCTCAACTTCCCAGCCGGGAAGAATTATTGGCCAGAATGGTTTGGACCGTAGCTTCGCCAATTTCAGGTTTAGTTAATGTTTTACAAGGAAACATCAAAGGTCTGATTTATGCGTTAAACGCAATTAAAAAGTAATTATTAAAAACATATGGCAGAAGAAAAAAAAGAAGAAAAAATCGAAGTTCCGGAAAAGTTCAAAAAACTGATAGAAGACGTTGAAAAAATGTCAGTTCTGGATTTGGCGGAATTGGTCAAGGTTTTGGAGAAGAAATTCGGAGTGTCAGCCGCAGCCCCGATGGCTGTTGCCGCTGCTCCGGCAGCAGGCGCTGCTGCACCGGCCGAAGAGGAAAAAGCCGCCTACAACGTGATTTTAACTGTTGTCGGCGACAAAAAGATTGAAGTGATTAAGGTAGTCAGAGACGCAACTCAAAAGGGCCTGAAAGAGGCCAAGGACTTAGTGGATGCGGCCGCCACCGGTCCTCAGGTAGTTAAAGAAAACGCCAAGAAAGAGGAAGCCGACGATTTGAAAAAGAAATTTGAGGCAGCCGGAGCCAAAGTGGAATTGAAGTAAAAACAAAAAAGGGTATAATGAAGATACCCTTTTTTGTAGGGTAAAAGTCGGTAATTATTTAATAAAATTTAAAAAAATATGGAAGAAACACCAAAAACAGATACCTCAAAGGGCCAAATAAATATCATGGCCATTCTTAGCTACATCGGACTTCTTTGTCTTATTCCTCTTTTAACAAAGGAAAAAGACGAATTCGTGAAATTTCAC
>MHLY01000013.1:3530-4823 GCA_001821455.1 Candidatus Nealsonbacteria bacterium RBG_13_42_11 | reverse complement strand
TTTCCAATAAAAACCTGCGACGTTTGGCAGGTTGTCAAGGATTATATCAGACTCTTTCCCTTTTGTCAAGGGCTATAGGCCAAAAGCTCGTCTCCGCTGTCAATTGGCTGAGCGACAATCACCAATCTTTGCCAATCAGTTGAAGGCGGCCAACAGGTTTGTAAAACCAATCTTTCCTCCCCTTGGTCAATTGCTGGCATTAACCAAGAAACTTCCCCGCCTTTAACATATTTCTTATCAAGAACTTCATAAAGATAAACCTTACCGTTAAAAGCAATAACAATCTTGTCGGTTTTTTGCAAATCTTTTAACCGATAAAACACCGCCCGATAAGGACTGGTTTCCCAAAGATAATTGGAAGAGTGGGCAAAAAGATAAACTGACCCTTTTTGACCGGGAAAAGAAGACCCCTTGGCATGAGCAATGCCATTTTTTAAAGCCAGATCATACGCTTTCTCATCCGCCGGATCAATATTGGCCACCACTGGGGCGGTAATCTGAAGTTTGGGAATGACTAATTCAAACTTTTCTACCATTATTTCCCTTTTGGGAACTTGAACCTCGACTTGGACAGGAGAAACAACTTCCGGTGCCAATCGATAGCTAATTTCGTTAACGATCAGTGGCCCAGCCAAAGAAAACAAACTCAAGAAACTAACCAGCAAAAATAAAAGCCCAATGGGTTTGTTGGTTTTCCTGGGGGCCTGGTATAAAATGATTTCTTGGCCGTACCCCAGCTGGCTAGCATAAATCTCGCTATACATAAGGGCTATTTATACCACAAATCACCTAAAAAATCAACCTGTAGTATTTAAAATTCGGGACTGCGGGGACGGTATTGAAGAGCTTCAGCGATATGACTTACTGTGATCTCCTTCTCTCCACTTAAATCAGCCATAGTCCGGCTGATTTTTATTATCCGATAATAACTTCTAGCAGATAAATTCAGGCTGATCACTGCTTGTCTTAACAAGGTCAGGCAATCAGATGAAAGTGGGCAGAAATCTTTTGTTTCGCGGGTTCCCATCTCACCATTACAAACAAGTTTTGTCTTTCTAAATCGTCTGGTTTGGATATCCCTGGCCTTTTGGACTCTAGCTTTAATCGTTTTCGAATCTTCACTTGCCCCTAGCCCCTCGCCGCTATCCGCTAACCTATCTACCTTCACCGCCGGCACTTCTAAATGGAGATCAATCCTGTCCAAAATCGGGCCAGAGACACGTTTCTGATAACGCTGAACTTGACCGGGCAAACAGGTACAAGGCTTATTCGGATCTCCTAAATATCCACAAG
>MHLY01000013.1:3260-3389 GCA_001821455.1 Candidatus Nealsonbacteria bacterium RBG_13_42_11 | reverse complement strand
CCAGAAACAAAACTCCCCGGTGGGCCAAAGAAATTTCACCAGGCATGGGATGAGATCCGCCACCGATCAGACCAATACGGCTGATGGTATGGTGGGGTGCCCGGAAGGGCCGATATTTAATAACTGATT
>MHLY01000013.1:2903-3237 GCA_001821455.1 Candidatus Nealsonbacteria bacterium RBG_13_42_11 | reverse complement strand
GCCATCATTATCGAGCTTATTTGAGAAAAAGGAACATGCTTTTGGGGTTTAATTTCCTCCACCCCGGTCAAGTGTTGAAAAAGCTGTAAAAGCGAAGTAATTGGATAAATATCCAGACCTTTAATCACCGCTGCTTCCCTGGCGTTAATGGCTGGTAAAAAGATTTTCTTAAATTTCTTTTCCCTGCTAAGCAGGGCCATGGCCAAAACACCATTGGTATGGCGCAAGGAACCATCCAAAGAAAGCTCACCCAGGACTAAAGTATCTTTTAGATCAGCCCCTAGCTGGCCGGAGGCGATCAAAATCCCTAAAGCCATAGGCAAATCATAGGAAG
>MHLY01000013.1:2710-2885 GCA_001821455.1 Candidatus Nealsonbacteria bacterium RBG_13_42_11 | reverse complement strand
CAGCCGGGGCCAGATTAATGGTAATTCTTTTGGCCGGAAAATCCGCACCGGAGTTTTTTAACGCTGACCGCACCCGTTCTCTTGATTCCTCTACCGCTTTGTCGGGTAGACCGACAATGGTAAAAGAAGGCAAACCCTGGGAAGCAATATCTACTTCTACCTCAATCGGGATAGA
>MHLY01000013.1:1186-2701 GCA_001821455.1 Candidatus Nealsonbacteria bacterium RBG_13_42_11 | reverse complement strand
AACGGTCGCACCCGAAAACACCCGGGCAAGCATGATTTAAGAATACTAGTTTGCTCTTCTGAAAGTCAAATTTACCAAGATTATCAAACGAATAAACAGTATATTGCCAAGGACGAACATTGGCACTTCAAATGGTCAATTTAACCTCAAACTTTGGTATTGAGTTCCTATTCCACCGTTGCACCCGAAAACACCCGGGTTTACACTGAAAATTCTTTACAACGAATTTTTAGTGCAAGCATAAATTAAGGATAACGATTCCCCATCAACCTGTCAATTACCAAGGTCGGTCCTTGACATAAGGACCGACCTTGACAGATAATACACCCATGCCTGCCAAGAATATCGTTAAACCGTATCTGGAAAATGGATATTATCATCTTTATAAGCAAAGCTTGAAAACTGCGTTTGCAAGCTGAAGCTTTCAAACTTGTTTATAACCGCGGGGTTGAAAAGAGAGAAATCTTTCTTGACAAACAAGACTGCACAGTCTTCCTCCATTACCTGAAAATGTATCTCTCTCCTGTTGAAGAATTAAAAAAAATCGCCACTCCTAACTTCCGGATTAACAGATTTATTCCCCAAAACCTTTCTAAAGAATTAGACCTTTTATCTTTTTCCTTGATGCCTAACCATATTCATTTACAGATCAAACAACACACTAAAGATGCGATTACAAAATTTATAAGACGACTTTTAACTAGTTATGTAATGTATTTTAATAAAAAAAATCAAAGAGTTGGACCTCTTTTCCAAAATCGTTATAAGGCAATTCTTATCGACAACGAAAGCTTTTTGCTCCATCTATCCCGCTATATTCACCTAAATCCTCTAAGCGTCCATTCAGTAATTGATTTCCTTGATTTTTCCAGTTATCCATATTACCTAAATAAAAAGCAAGCAAGCTGGGTAAAACCACAAGAAATACTAGGATATTTTAAAAGCTCTATCCATAAAGACATAAAAGATATGCTTTCATACCAAAGTTTTGTAGAGGATTGTCAAGAAGAGGCAAAAGATATTTTGGGAAATTTAACACTAGAAGACGATTTCTGTTAATCTGTTAACTACCAAGGACTGCCAAGGACCGACCTTGACACGACCTTGACACGATTGGTATTCCCTCTGGGCACTACTTATCGGAGCCATTTTCGTTTAAAATATATGTATGAAAAATATTTTTACTATCGAGTTGTCTTCTTTTTCCGAATCTGTTCCCAAGATTCTTGAAGATACTGGGCTAACAAAATTGATCGAAAATCAGGAAAAAATTATCCTTAAACCAAATTTAACGACCAACTTGCCACCTCCCTGCACCACCCCTGTTGAAATGGTCGATGAAGTAATCAGGTTCTGCCAACTAAATTCGAAGGCGAAAATCATTGTCGCGGAAGGATCTGGAGGATGCGATACTCTGAAGGCTTTTGCCCAGCTGGGCTATCAATCGCTGAAAGAAAAATATAAAGTTCATCTAGTAGACCTAAACAGGGAGCCCAGAATTACCCTGGAAAATCC
>MHLY01000013.1:900-1019 GCA_001821455.1 Candidatus Nealsonbacteria bacterium RBG_13_42_11 | reverse complement strand
CCCACTGGTGGAACAAAAGCGAACTTCATTTCCGCTACGGAGTTCACGCCTCAATCCACGATCTAAATCTTTACCGACCTTCGGATTTCATTCTCGTAGACGCCTCAATCGGCCAGATG
>MHLY01000013.1:529-730 GCA_001821455.1 Candidatus Nealsonbacteria bacterium RBG_13_42_11 | reverse complement strand
TAATAAGTTTTCAAGAGTTGGCAGAACTACCAATGATTTCTTCGATTCCCTCTCGGAAGTTTGAAATCGTTTAGAGCATTCATCCGTGAACTAAGAATTCACGGCGTTCTGCCAACGATTATAAACTGATATTTTTTATCTCCTAAATAACCGTTGACTTCCGGTCTGATTAATTCTCCACCAAGTAGAATTGCCGGGTAA
>MHLY01000013.1:236-498 GCA_001821455.1 Candidatus Nealsonbacteria bacterium RBG_13_42_11 | reverse complement strand
TATCCACTGCCTTCCAAAATCCTTCCCTTCGCCTCTCTGCCGGAAAAATCGGCAAGCTTAAATCGCTTCTTTTGGAAAGAAGCCCGACCCAAACTCCCAAAAACCTAACGCTACTTTGCCAGTTCAATTGATTTCCGGCAGAGCCGGATCCCGCTTCGCGGGAAAATTGCTCCCAAACAATCCGGAAAATCTCCCCACTATCGTTTATATAATATTTCATGGCCTGGTGCGAATGCCACTCTTGACCGTCTCCTTTTACAAT
>MHLY01000013.1:0-147 GCA_001821455.1 Candidatus Nealsonbacteria bacterium RBG_13_42_11 | reverse complement strand
TCTTATCATAAGTGTTTTCAAACAAGGTAAAGGTTCTCGAAATACTTTTGGCATCCTGTAAATCCGCCAGACCAGTTAAATTAGAGTCATCTTCGCCATAGGAAAGTCTTTTTAGGTGAACAGACCAAAAAGGGCCAAACGAAGCTT
>MHLY01000012.1:4114-7814 GCA_001821455.1 Candidatus Nealsonbacteria bacterium RBG_13_42_11 | reverse complement strand
TCCCCTGTCAAGAGTGCTAACCTGAACCTGCGAAATCTACAAGATCAAATAACCTTATTTAATTTCGGGATAAATAAACACCTTATCGAATCTCAAATCTACGTATTCAAGATTCTTCCTTTTTTGAGAAGGAATCTTTGCTTTCAGCAGGGCGGAAAGCTCCGTGAGCTGCCATTCCGTATCTCCTTTAAGATTGAAATAAATCTCCCATCCCTCGGACGTTTTAGAGTTCAATCGCTGTTCGGAAACTACCGAGAATTCTTCGGCCGGCACTCCGAAGTTTTTCAACCGTTCGTTTATATTCAAAATCTGAGATAAAACGTCTTCAGACAAAACGACCGTTCCTGATTTTACCTCTTTATTAAAAATCTGGCTCTCAATTTCGGGCAAGCTGTCTGAAGACGTCGCGCCGCTCTCAAACAGCGTTCCTTCCTTATCTAAATCAAAACAGATTTTGTCCTGGCAAAAGATGGCGACCGGCTTGCGCTCTTTGATACTGATCTTCAAACCGTCCGGAAAGTCTCTTTGCAGATTTATGTCGGCGACCTGGGGAAAGGTGCCAAGAAAGGCTCTTTTAATTTCAGCCGGAGCAAAGAGAAAAATATTGTCGCCGCGGAAAGTGGTCATTTCGCCCTTGATCGCGGCTACTATGTCTTGCTCTGAAATCTGCTCATTCCCGATCACCTGCATATTCTTTATCGTAAACACCGGTGAAAAAAATAAAAAATAAAGAAACGTACCGGTTGCGATGGCGAGTAAAACAAACAGGCGGAAAAACCTATTTTTCAAAAGGGTTTTTTTCCGTTTTACCGAATAAACTTTCCGGAATTTATTTTTTTTCATTTAAAAATTTAATGAAACCCCCGTTTTCTTTTGCGCAAATTTTCAAAAAAATACGTCGGCCAATATCTGCAAGAGAGCGGTAAATCCTGAGTTTTCACGTATTCTTCATTATAACCTCCGAATCCCATTTTAAACAATGTGGGTCCGGCCCAAGGGTGCCTGGGGTACGCTTTCGGATCTGTAAAGCCCCAAAAATCATAAACCCTACACCCTCTTCTCTTTGCTTCTTTTATTGATTCCCATTGAATAAGATAAGGAATCGAAAGTTTAGCGTATTTTGAATCAGAAGCCGCCTGATGGTAAAACGCAGTTTCCTGCCAGAAGATCACTAAAGCCGCGGCGGCAATCTCTCCCCTGAATTTTCCGAAAAACCACAGGGCTTGGTTGTCTTTTGAGAAAATCTCGAATTCATTTTTAATATAGTCATCGGAAAATGGAGTAAATTTTTGGCGCCTGGCGACTTGATCATTCAATTCCTGATAATTTTTAATATCGGTAATTTTCTCGCTCATTTCCACCGAAATCTCCGGATTTTTCATTGTCTGACGTATGAGGTACCGCGTGGTCTTGCGCATATTCTTCATAAGCTCTTCTTCTCCGGGAGTTATATCCAGTTTCCAGGTCGCCTCATAAGTGTTCGCGTGCATAGGCGAGGACTTGAATCCCAAACTTTTGAAAATTTCCTGATTTTCATCGCATTTCAGCCAGAGCGGAGACAAACGGATAAAAGCTGCGCCTTCTTTCTTTCCGATTTCTTTAAGGTGCTCCACCAAAAACTCCAAAGACTCCTTTCCGCTTTCCGACAGATGCTGTATGAGCAAGAAAGTGCCGCGCTTAGCCTCAATCTTAGCTGCCAAAGCGGCCAAGACTAAATGGTCGTCTTCAAAAATTCCCATTCGGAAAATTTTATTGCCCATTTTTTTATAGAATTCTCCCCAATTCCAAGACTGCAAAAAAGTTTTTTCTTTTATACCGGCAAAAAACCCTTCCCAAACGATTTTGTCGTCTATAATTTTCAACTCCATTGTTTTAAAAATCCCACGACTCTCCGAGCCTCTTCTTCTGTTATGTTTATATGCGTTGGCAGATTCAACGTTTCTTCTGCCAGTTTTTCAGCAGCCGGGCAGCTGCCCATGACATATTGCATTCTTTCTAATTCAGTGTCATAGGGCGCAAGTGCTGTCGTATACCAATCCCCTATTAAAATATTGCTATTCCAAGCCTTTCTGATGATTTCGTGGGCCTTGGGATGTTTTACGGTGAATCTTAAATAAATCTGCTCTCTCTCGGGTGACAGTTCTAACCGGGTGTTTTTTAATTCCTGCCGATAAAATTCCGCTATTTCTTTACGGTGGCGGTTAAATTTTTCCAACTTTTTAAATTGATTCAGACCCAAAGTTGCCAAAGCATTGGGAAGACGCCTCGGGAAATAACCGGGAATCCGGCCTCTTTTTTCTTTCCAGTGGACAGCTTTCGATAAAATATGAAGCCGTTGGAGCATAACTAATAAATATTTCCCCAAGGGCCTGTAGGTAGGCAGAATCAGCCAATTCATCAAAACAGGATGCAATAATTGCTGAGCTATCCAGCAATAAGACGGAAATCCTATTCTCTCCTGATATTCTCTTATTTTACGGGCTAGTTCATCGCTGTTGGTCGTAACCATTCCCCCATAAACCGAGGAAATCACTTTATCGCGCGAGAAACTGAAAAATGCCGCTTTGCCGAATGTGCCGATTTTTTTGCCCTTACCCCCACCACCAGAATTTTGGTGTGGGGGCGAGTATTCCGCCCCCAAAGAATGCGCGCAATCTTCAATCAAAATCAGGTTATGCTCCTGGCAGATTTCTGCAATCTCGTCCATTTCAGCTGGTAGACCGAAGGTATGTTGGACAATAACTACTCGGCTTTTTGCGGATATTTTTCGCCTTAAATCTTCTGAGTCTATATTGAAAGTTTGTTCATTTACATCAACATAAACCGGATTTAGCCCTGACCAAATAATCGGGTTGGCTGCGGCATTGCAAGTGAACGCCTGCAGAAGCACTTCACTTCCTTTCTCCAGTTCCAACGCATTTAATATCGCCATCAAACTAGATCTGCCGCTATTGAAGGATGCGGCATATTTGACGCCCAGATAATTTTTGAATTGATTCTCGAGTTCATCAATTTCTTTCCCCTCCCTCCATTTGCACGGTTTGAATTTCAAACCAAAGGCCAACCTGATATCATCTGGCTGGGTATTCGGCGAAAGCGATATTGAAATTGGCTTAATCTGATTCATAAAGATAAAAACTAAATTCCTAACAAGCTGATTAGCTGTCTCGGCACTCGACTTTCTAACAAAACCACATCTCCCTCTTTTGCAAAATCTTTTATTTTTTCAAAAATCTTTTGAGGATTTTCCATAAGCAATACCTCGCACTGCTGGTCGGGCAAAACCGCAGCTGTTGCCGCGCCCTCTTTAATTTCTTTGAATCTGTCTTTGGTAGTTATGATTGCCAAGTCGCACACCATTGAAATTTCTCTCCCGATTCTTCGGTGGACTTCCTGAGAAGCTTTCCCCAGCTCTATCAAACAGGGCATTACGATTATTTTTTTCCCCCTAAAGTTATTCCTCAAATATTCCAAATTGGCCGAAACTCCGTCAGGGTTTGCCGAATAAGTGGAGTCTATTACCTCCAATCCATCAATCCCCCGCTTGACCTGAATTCCCGGCATTTTGTTGCCCATTACATCTGCCGCCGCCTTTATTTCCTCTTTTGTCATGCCCAGCTCTCTGGCAACCGCTATGGCCCCTAATATATTTTCCCCGCCGAAAAATTCAGCTTCCTGGCCGTATAAAAACTTTTTGAAT
>MHLY01000012.1:0-4063 GCA_001821455.1 Candidatus Nealsonbacteria bacterium RBG_13_42_11 | reverse complement strand
TATTTACTTTTGACATTGAAGAACGCCATCCCGTCCGGCGGCAGCGACTCTATCAACTCATATTTCCCCCGGATGATATTCTCCTGCGAGCCGAAGGTGAAAAGGTGCTGTTCGTTGATGCCGGTCAGAATACCAATCCGAGGCCTGGATATCCGGCAGCTTTCCCTTATTTCTCCTCTTTTGTATGCCCCCATTTCACAAACGAAAAATTTATGATCCGCATTCAAATTGTTCAGGATCGCCAAAGCTATCCCAATTTCAGTATTGAGGTTTTTTTCCGTCTTAAGCACGGCCCCTTCGCCGTACTTTTGCACCAATATGCTGTATAAAAATTCTTTTGTCGAAGTTTTGCCGTAACTTCCCGTAATGCCTATGACAAGCAGATTTTTAAATTCTTCTCTTTTAATCCTGGCTTTTCTCATTTTATATTTTTTCAAAGCAATGGCGGGCAATTCAAGAAGAAAAAGAAAAGCAAACGCAAAAACTGGTAATAAAATTTCAAAAGCGGGAATAAAAAAGTTTCTGTTTGACGAGAAATAATAAATTGCAAAAACTCCAAAAGGCATCGTTGTTGCAATTATGGCAATAATTTTTTTAGTAAAAACAGGGATTCTCCATTTCTTTTTGGCCAAAAGAAAAAGCGAATAAAAACCAAATAAAAGATAGACAATCGTTAATGAATAATAAAAAATCTTTTCTTTAATGGCGACTGCTAAAATCAAAAGAATCAAAGACGCAATTATATATACTTTAGGGAGAAAAATCATTTTATTCCTTGATATTTCTTCCAGCAATCTATCCATCCGGTAGCTCTTTAATTGCCATAGGTAAATATAATATAAAAACCTACGGGACATGTGCAAAGTCCAAAAAATTAAAAAAGTAATTAAAACGACATTATCCATTTTTAAAAATGTATTTTAATTTTCGAAGCAAGATATAGGCCTTATAAGAATTATTTTTGAATATAATATCAATCCCTTCGGGATATGTAATTCTTTGGCCTCCAAAACTTTTTTTAAAACCTGTTACTCCGGGATATTTTTTTTCATCAAGCCCCCAAAAATCATATATTTTACACCCCACTTTCCTGCCAAATAAAAGAGCTTTCCAATGCGCCAAATTTGGTGCTTTTGTGGCTCTGAATTTATAATCCGAACCGGTGTGAAGAGAAGTCATCCGGCAGCCAAATGAAATGGTAATTTTGGCAAGAATTATCTTTTTTTCATATTCAGCCAAAAACAATTTTACTTTGAAGTAATCATCTGCAATATTAAAAAGTTTTTTATAATGCTCTTCTATATGAGAGATAAAACCCTGCCTTTCTTTTGTCTTGCCAATCAATTTATAAAATACCTCTGAGTAGTCGTCTGACATTTTGATCTCTACTCCTTTCTTCTCAGCCAGACGTATATTATATCTATTATTCTTTTGAAAACCCATAATTATTTCATTTTCTGGCCTATCTATGTCCAAAATCATTGTTTCTTTGGGCTGTATTCTTCTGGACGAAATTACATATTGTAAATTTTTTATTTCCGGCAAAGCATCATAGGATTCTATTCTTAGAAAAACAATCTTTTCCTGCGCTGCCATTTCTTTTATCTTTTTCAAAAGAAAATTAAAAGATTCTTTTTTTTCTTCTAAAGAGGCTTCTTTGTTAAAAATCGGGCCGTAGGGAATATAAAAATTTCCGAAAGTGACAGATTTTTCTTTTGTGATTAAAGCTTGTAAAATTTTATTGCCGCCCTTTTCTACTCTAAGCCGTAATATTCTGTCTGGCGAATAAAGATTCCCCCATTCAAAAGATTGCAAAAATTGGCCGCCATTTTCCATTACAAATGCATTCCAATCATCTTTTTTTTCTATCTTCTTTAATTCCATTTAAGGAAATTGGCAATTAAGGTAGCTAATTTTTCCGGGCACTCTGAATTTGGATGGTGGTGTATGCCTGGTAAAATTTCCAAATCAGCTCCTTGGATTTTCTCTTTTATTAAATAAGCGTCTTTTGTGGGAGTAGCATCGTCTTTTTCTCCCCAAATAATCATCGTGGGTATTTTAACTTTTGAAAGGTGCTCCCTTAAGTCTTCTGAAAATACTTTTAAATATGTTTGGCGCATTACTCCTTCTTCAAGCGGATAGTCGCTTTTTAAAAAATTTTGGTAAGCTATTTTTCGAATTTTTGAATAAAACGGCAAAAAAGAAAATTTTTTAAGAGCCCCGGCAACTTTCCCAATTGCTTCTTTTGCCGGCTTTTGCGTTCTTGAAATTGCCGCATCTGCAAAAATCAGCTTTTGGGGATTTTGGGGATGTTTTACCGCATATTTTAAAGCAATACCGCCGCCAAAGGAATGTCCGACTAAAAAAAATTTGGAGAGATTATTTTTTGTACAAAAATCCGAAACCCAATTGACGTAATCGTCTACTCCCCACGGAGTCTCAGGAGGAGAATTCTGTCCGAAACCAGGTAAATCCGGGCTAAAAACCTTATAACCTTGGTTTTCAAGCAAGCCAATAACCGTTTTCCAATTTTCTATTTTAGACCCCCATCCGCGAAGAATTAAAATTGGAGTCATATTACCCTATCTTTTTAAATCCTGTATATTTTTGCAGAACTTTTGGCACTTCTATGGCACCGTCTTTCTGCTGGCAATTTTCAATAATGGCAATCAGCATCCTGCCGATTGCAAAAGCCGTACCGTTTAAGGTATGAACGAATTCCAAGCCGTCTCCGCTTCGATATCGTATATTAAGCCTGCGCGCCTGGAAATCCGTGCAATTTGAAGTGGAATGGGTTTCGCGGTACTTGTTTTCGCTGGGAATCCAAGCCTCGATATCATATTTGGCTGCAGCGGGCCTCCCAAGATCGCCGGTGCATATTTTTACCACCCGGAAAGGCAGTTCCAAAGATTTCATCAGCCGCTTTTCCATTTCCAAGAGAATTTGATGCTCTTTTTGGGAATCTTCCGGCTTGCAAAAACTGACCATCTCAACTTTATCAAATTGGTGAACCCTGAGAATACCCTTTGTATCCTTGCCGTAAGCACCTGCTTCCCGCCGAAAACAAGTTGAAAACCCGACATATCTTCTCGGCAGGTCTTTTTCTTCCAGGATTTCACCGGCATGGAGAGCAAGCAGAGATTGCTCTGATGTTCCCACCAGATAAAATTTGTCTTCGGGTATGAAATATGCTTCTTCTCTGTCTGTTGATTCAAAATATCCCGTTCCCCTGGCCAATCCTTCTTTCAGCAATACCGGAGGTAAAACCGGAATGAATTTTTCTTTGATTAAATTTTCAAAGGCAAGATTGATAAGAGCAAATTCCATCAAAACCGCCCCGCCCTTCAAATAACCAAAACGGGTCCCCGCCACCTTTGCCGCCCGCTTTATGTCTATTAAATCCAGATTTTCTCCCAATGACAGATAGTCGTTGAATTTAAAATCGAATTTTGTTTTTTCTCCAATTTCCTCCACTACTTTGTTTTCGCTGTCGTCTTTACCCACTGGGACGTCTTCCTGAGGAATATTCGGCACCTGCAGCATCAGATCGTTGAATTCCTGATCAATCTCTTTCAACGTTTTCCAGATCCTGTCGCTGTTTGCATCCAATTCTTTCATTTCCAAAAGAATTTTATTTTTTTCTTCTTCGCCTCTTATCTGCGGAAATTCCTTTGAAACCTTATTTTTCTTGGCCCGCATATCTTCAAGCGCCTGCAGAATCTCCCGGCGTCTTTTATCCAATTCCAATAAGCGGTCTATATCAACGTCATAGCCTTTGTTCTTTGCCCCTTGCTTTACGATATCCGGATTTTCACGTATGAATTTAATGTCTAGCATACGAATGTAATGAGTACCCCGCCCTCTAAGCAGTAATTTTTCTTTAAGAGAGGGGCTACTTTAATTTAATGTTTCAATCCGCCAATTTTAAATAATAAACGGTATAGAGGGCGGGGTTTCGTCGCTACCGCTCCTCAATTTTCATTTTCCCCTCATCGTCGGGAACAAAATTATTTCCCGCAAACTGTGCGAATCGGTAAGGAGCGCGGCCAATCTGTCCATTCCC
>MHLY01000011.1:7944-12019 GCA_001821455.1 Candidatus Nealsonbacteria bacterium RBG_13_42_11 | reverse complement strand
GAAATTCGGCACAGGCATGGTAAAAGTTACTCCGGCCCACGATTTAACCGACTGGGAAATGGGCCGGCGTCATAAATTAAAAATTGTCAAAGTGATTGATGAACGGGGAAAAATGACCAAGGCCTCGAAAATCTGCGAGGGCTTATCTCCTTTGGAATGCCGGGAAAAAGTACTGGCAGAGTTGGAAAAAGATAATCTGCTTGAAAAAACAGAATCATATATCCATTCCCGGCCTTATTGTTCCCGCTGCGGAACGCTGATAGAGCCTCTGCCTTCAAAACAATGGTTCTTAAAGATGTCGGAACTGGCCAAGGTTGCCATAAGCGCGGTGCAAAGCGGAAAAATAAAGTTTGTTCCCAAAAATTTTGAAAAAATTTATTTTGACTGGCTGAAAAACATCAGGGATTGGTGCATTTCAAGACAGCTCTGGTGGGGCCATAAAATCCCTCTTGAAGGAGAAACCGACGTCCTGGACACTTGGTTTTCTTCGGCCCTGTGGCCTTTCGCCACCCTGGGCTGGCCGGAAGAAACCAAGGATTTAAAAACGTTTTATCCGACTAATGTTTTATCAACGGCCCGAGATATCATTAATCTCTGGGTTGCCAGAATGATTTTTTCCGGGATGGAGTTTATGAAAGAAATCCCCTTCAGTAAAGTAATTATCCATCCGACCGTTTTGACAAAAGAAGGGAAAAGAATGTCAAAATCCCTGGGCACGGGAATTGACCCGGTTAATCTTTGCGAAAAATACGGGGCCGATGCCACGCGTTTCGGCATCAGCTGGCAGTTAATGGGAGGTCAGGATATCCATTTTATTGAGGATAATATTGCCATGGGAAGAAAATTCTGCAATAAAATCTGGAATGCCAGCCGGTTTGTGCTAATGCAAATTTCTCCGAAGGAAATCTTTAAGTTTCCAACTAAAAAGATAAGTTTCGAGGTTAATGACCTGACGGCAGCTGATAAGAAAATATTGAATAGCTTAAATAAAACCATAAAGTCGGTAGATAAAAGTTTAGAGAATTTTCAGTTTGGAGCGGCGGCCCGGGGATTATATGATTTTTTCTGGCATGATTTTTGCGACCTTTACATTGAGAAGGCTAAAGATCAGAAGAATAAAAAGACCACCCAAAAAATATTATTATATGTATTATTGAGTTCTTTGAAGCTTCTGCATCCTTTTATTCCTTTTATTACCGAGGAAATATATCAAAAACTGCCGTTGAAAGATAAAAAGAAATTTTTAATGATTGAGGACTGGCCCAAATAATATGACCTATTCGCTTTACGCATTGTTCGGCGTTTTGCCCAGCATTATCTGGCTGATGTTTTATTTAAGAAAAGACAGCCATCCCGAATCCAATCGGATGATATTAAAGGTTTTCTTTTACGGCATGCTGGCTGCCCTGCCAGCTATTTTCATAGAAATAGGGGCTTTGGAAAAGCTTAAGGAATTAAACCTATCCTCTAATTTGTTATCTTTTCTCAATGTCTTTATTGCCGTCGCCCTGGTGGAAGAGTTTTTAAAATATCTAGTTGTCAGAGAAAAAGTTCTGACAAGCTCGGAACTGGATGAACCCATAGACGTTATGCTTTATATGATTATCGCGGCTCTTGGTTTTGCCGCTTCGGAAAATATTTTAATTTTATTCTCTTTGGGTTCTTCTTCCGCTTTGGCTGAGATTTTTTCCGTAAGCATCTTCCGTTTTGTGGGAGCAACTTTTTTGCACACCCTGGCTTCCGGTCTTTTGGGCTTTTTTCTGGCGCTTTCCATATTTAAAACAAGGAGTCGGGGGAAAATCATTATCGCGGGTTTGATTAGCGCCACTCTCTTGCACGGCTTTTTTAATTTCTCTATTATAGAAATGAAAGGAGTTTTTTCTTTCCTGATTCCCGCCTTAATTTTGTTGTGCCTGGCGGTTTTTGTTACTTTTGCCTTTCGAAGGTTGAAAAAAATTAAAAGCGTGTGTAAAATACACTAATGGCGTCTTTTTTCGAAAAACTTAAAAAGGGAATGGGCATCGAAGAGCCTTTGGTGGAGGAAGTGGAAGAAAAAAGGGAAGAGATTGTAAAAAAACCAAAAAAACCGAGAATAAAGAAAGTTTCGGTTCCGAAAATAAAAAAATTGGAAATAAAAACTCCTCCTGAGGTTAAGAAAGAAAAAACCGAGCCGCTTATTGAATCTGCTGTTGAACCTCAAAAAAACCAGAGAGAAGAGCCCGAGGCCGCAAAAAAAGAGGTAATTGAAGAACCGAAAGAGAAGTGGCCTGATTTTGGCTCCGAGCCTGAAGGCCAATTGGCAATTGATGTTTATCAGACCGAAACGGATTTGGTAATTCAATCGGCCATTGCCGGAGTCAAATCCGAAAATCTTGATATTTCAATAGAAAAAGATATTGTCAGCATCAAGGGCGCGAGAGAAAAACCCTTTAAGGAAGAAGGAGATTATTTTGCCAAAGAATGTTTTTGGGGGCCATTTTCAAGAGAGATTATTTTACCGGCCGAAGTTGACCCTAACCGGGCCGAGGCCTCCATGAAAGACGGTGTCTTGATTATCAGAATACCGAAAATTCTAAGAGACAAAAGAAGAAAAATCGCGGTAAGGGTGTAGAATTACAGATTAAAGATAAACCCCGTCACGTTGTGGCGGGGTTTTTGGTGCTCTCGGCAGGACTCGAACCTGCAACCCTTGCGGGATAGCGTCCTAAGCGCTACGCGTATGCCAGTTCCGCCACGAGAGCTCTCACGTATTTTATCGTTTTGGAAATAAAAATCAATCCCGCTGTAAGCGGGATTGATTGTTTAAAAACAATTTTACAGATACAGATTAAGTTGATAAACCCATTACCACCTTTACTATTCCAGGTACTGCTTTAGCTAATAAAGCAACGGCTAATCCGATGGCTGCATAAAGAATATAGTTTCTTCCAGTGGTAACTTTTTCCGCATTTCCGCCGGCAGTCAATAGAGTGAAAGCACCCATTAAAACCCAGATGCCTGCGACTCCCACCAAGATAAGAAATACCCAGTCGGTTATGGTGTAAAAACTATTTAACAAACAAATCATACCCCATAAATCTGTCGATACGTCAGGTGTAGTAACTACGCCGCCAATTTCACATTTGCCACCGCTTGCTCCCACAATCTCACCTTGAGTTACCGTAACATCGCCAACAGTAAAAGTTCTGCTTGCTTTACAGCATTCATTTGGAGTTCCGGTTTGGGCGGAAACTATCATCGGCACCATTAAAACGGATAAAAGACCGATTGTAAATAGGACTGATAAAGTTTTTTTCATGTTTTAATTTTTCTGTTTAAAATGCCGACCTTTTTGAAATTATTAACCTAGCAAATTTCTCACTAAAGCCGGGACGGCTTTGGCTAAAAGCGCTACAACCATTCCGATAGCGGCATAAAGTATGTAATTTCTGCCTCTGGTCACTTTTTGAGCATCACCCGCTGATGTCACCACTAAGAAAGCGCCCATAACTACGAAAATTATGACAATCGCCATGGCGAAAGTGAAAATCCAGTCAGCAATAACGCCCACCGTGCTTAAAAGACAGACTAATCCCCAATCTTTGGTCTGTTGATGGGTTACTCCTGTTATGCCAAGATTACAGGTTGAATCGCCTCCTACGGTATTCCCTTTAGAATAAGAAACTCCGCCTACTTCAATTGTCCTGGAAACCCTGCAGCAATTTGGTATTTCTTCATCGGCAGCTGAAACCAAAATCGGCGCCGACAGAAACACTATGGTGGTTAATAAAACGAAGATAGATAGAGTTTTTTTCATGGTTATTTTTATTAATTATTAATTATTTCGTTCCTAAGATTGACTCTAACATACTCATGGCGGCTTTGGCAAGTAAAACTATTATAAATCCTATGGCCGCCCAGGTTATCAACCTTCGGGCCGTGGCGACTTTCTGAACATCACCGGCAGAAGTCAGGAAAAGAAAACCGCCGATAACTATCATCAAAGGAGCCACCACTATCGCAATTTTAAAAATAAAGTTAATCAGACCGTTTATAATATCTTCAAACTTTTCAGCATTAATGGGATTCTCAACAC
>MHLY01000011.1:0-7922 GCA_001821455.1 Candidatus Nealsonbacteria bacterium RBG_13_42_11 | reverse complement strand
AGCCGCGAAAACTATTGCTGGCATTAAAACCAGGTTTAGGAAAGCTAAAATTAATATGGTTTTTCTCATTGTTTTAGTATAATCCCTATTTAATAAATATCAAGCCGTAATGGAAAGAGCCGGCGTCAAACTCCTTTTCCACTCTTAAATTGAGGTCCAGGGCTATGTTTTTCACTTCCTGCGGAGAAACCCGACCTTCTTTGGGGCCCAAGGGAGCCTTTATTTTCCAATCCACCACTAAAATCCTGCCGCCTTTTTTTAAAATTCTTTTTCCCTCTTCCAAAACCTTTTTTTTGTCACTAACCTCAAATAAAAGATTCGTCATTAAAACCAAATCGCAGCTGTCTTCAAAAATATCCGTTCCTTTTTCAACATCAGCCGAAACGAGTTGGACATTGGTGATTTTTTCCAAACTCAATTTTGCTTTTAACGCCGAAAGCGGCTCTTTCAAAATATCTACAGCATAAACTTTGCCTTCTTCCAGCTGCTTTGCCAAGGGAATCACCCAGCCGCCTGAACCTGAACCAAAATCAGCGGCTGACATTTCCTCGCGCAATTTTAATTCTTTTAGGACTTCATTTGGGTTGAGAAAACCTTCCATATTATATACAGGTTGCTGAGGCGACTTTATCTCCTGGTTCCAATTTCATTAATCTTACTCCCTGGGTGGAACGGGAAAGTTTTGAAATCTGGGAAATTTTTGTCCTGATGACCTGGCCTTTCTGGGAAATGACAATCAGGTCCTCTTCTTCTCCAGTCAGGACAAACGAAGCAACTAAGTCCCCGGTTTTTGGAGTAACATTGGCGGTTTTAATACCGGCACCGCCTCTTCCCTGCAGCCGGTATTCTTTTAATTCCGTTCTTTTGCCAAACCCGTTTTCCGACACAATCAATAAAAAGTTCTGGGGTTTAACGTTTGGAGTTTGGGATTTGGGGCTTCGAATGATATCCATTCCTATCACCTTGTCTCCCTTTTTCAATCTGATCGCTTTGATGCCTGCGGCCTGCCGGCCCATGTCCCTGATATCCTTTTCCTTGAAACGGATAGCTATTCCTTTTTCAGTGACTAAAATTACCTCCTCATTACCTGTGGTCTTCCCGACTTTTTTCAGCGAATCGCCCTGTTTTAAGGTAATGGCGATAAGTCCCGACTTCCTGACATTCTCAAATTCAAGCAGGGCGGTTTTTTTAATTATACCACCTTGGGTAACCATTAATAAGTGTTTTATCCCCAAATCCAAATCTTCTTTGCCCAAAGTTATCAAAGATAAAACTTTTTCCTGCTGGGAAACTTCCAAAAAGTTCAGCAGCCCCCGGCCCCGGGCAACCCTTTGGCCTTCGGGAATTTCATAAACCTGGGTTTGAAAAACCTTTCCCGAGTCAGTGAAAAAAAGCAGGGAATCATGGGTCTGGGCCGAGAGGAAATGCTCAACCGTGTCGTCTTGAAGCGTCTTCATGCCTAAAATTCCCTTGCCCCCTCTTTTCTGGATTTTGTAGGTTTTGGGATTTATCCTTTTAATATAACCTCCCTGGGTCAGAGTGATGATGGTTTCCTCCTGAGGTATCAAGTCTTCCTCAGCAATTTCTCCCAAGGCCTGCACGTGAACTTTTGTTTTCCTGGCATCACCGAAATTTTCTTTCAGTTCTTTCAGTTCTTTTTTTATCACCTCTTTTATTTTCTGGGGGCTTTTCAGAATTATCGTCAATTCTTTTATGCGGGTGCTGAGTTCTTTTAATTCGTCTTCAATTTTCTTTCTTTCTAATTTCGCCAAAGCCGCTAGTTTGGTTTCTAAAATGGCGTTGGCCTGGATTTTGGTCAGCTTGAATCTTCTCATTAAGTTCTTTTCGGCGTCCTCGCGGCTGGCGGAATTCTTAATCGTCTTGATGACGGCATCAATATTGGCTAAGCATTTGTGAAGGCCCTCCAAAATATGGGCTCTTTCTTTGGCTTTTTCCAGTTCGTATTTTGTTCTTTTAAAAACCACTTCCTGGCGATGGCTGATGAAATAACTCAAAAGTTCCACCAAATTAAGAACCCTCGGCTGAATGCCGTCAACCAAAGCCAGCATGTTCAAGTGAAAAGTTATTTGTAAATCGGTGAATTTAAAAAGTCTGTTTAAAACTTTCTGGGGGTAGGCGTCGCGGGAAAGTTCAACAACAATTCTCAGTCCTTCTTTGTCCGATTCGTCACGGATATCCTTTATCCCTTCAATTTTCTTTTCCTGGACCAGATTGGCGAATTGTTCAATTAAGGTTGATTTTTGAACCCGGAAGGGAATCTCGGAAATAATAATCCGGGAACGGCCGCTTTTTTCCTCCTCTGTTATTTCCGCCTTTCCCCGGGTGACAATCGGGCCTTTTCCCTGTGAATAAACCTGAATAATTTCTTTTTGATTGTAAATTATGCCGCCGGTCGGAAAATCCGGTCCCTGAATGAATTTGAAAAGTTCTTCGGTGTCGGCTTTGGGATGCTCCATTAAATAAACTAAGGCGTCGCAAGTTTCGGAAAGATTATGGGTAGGAATATTGGTTGCCATACCAACGGCAATTCCCAGAGAACCGTTTAAAAGAAGCTGGGGCAGGGGCGAGGGCAAAACCGTAGGTTCTTTTCTGGTGGCGTCGTAATTATCCACAAAATCAACCGTGTTTTTTTCAATATCCTTTAACATTTCCTCTCCTGCCTTTGAAAGCCGGCACTCGGTATAACGCATGGCCGCGCTCGCGTCGCCGTCTATTGAACCCCAGTTTCCCTGACCGTCAACCAAGGGATACCTTAATGAAAAATCCTGAGCCATTCTTACCAAGGAATCATAAACAGCCGTATCGCCGTGAGGATGATAGTGGCCGAGGCAAGAACCTACCACGGTGGCTGATTTTCTGAATCTGGCATTGTGTCTTAACCCTTCTTCCAACATCGTATATAAAATTCTTCGGTGAACCGGTTTTAACCCGTCTCTGACATCAGGCAGAGCCCGGGAAACAATAACCGACATGGCATAGTCAATGTAGGACTCCTGCATTTCTTCGGTAATCTCCCGGGGCTTAACTAATCCCATATGATTATCTTGAATTTTCTTTTCTTTATTCTTCATTGGTGGTTGTCGGTATTTCTACATTTGGTAATTCTATATTCTCCGGTAAATCTTTTAGCAAATCCGCGCTTGGCAAATCCAAATCTGGAAAATCCAAGTCCGGCAAATCAAATTTGGGTATTTCTATTTTGGGGAAATTTAATTGTTTTTGGAACTCTCCCATATCAAAATTGGTAAAACTTTTTTTAGCGTTTTTGGTCCAGAAAAAAAACAGGGCTATACCTATAATTATTACCGTGCCCCACAAAATTATTTTTCTTTTTCCTTCGGGCAGGTTTTGGATTTTTTGTAAAATATTCATAAATCATCAGGGATTCAGCACCACTATCTTCGCCTCTTCGGAAATAATGTCTTTTTTCTTAATGGTAAGTTTCTCCAAGGGAGTGACCGATTTCATTCCCATGGTCTTTAAAAACTTGTCTAATCCCTCTAATTTGATTTTCAATTTTGGAATTTGATAATGCATGGGAATAATAATACTCGGCTCAATTTGAGACATTATTTTTACCGCTTCTTTGGCTGAAATCGTGGAAACCCCGCCCACGGGAATCAGCAAAATATCCACTTCGCCGATCTGTTCCACCTGTTCCGGGGTCAGTTCTTTCTGGCCCAAATCTCCCAGATGGCAGATTTTTAAATCTTCAACGTTTATGGTGTAAATGGTGTTTTGATCTTTTTCTCCCGAGACGCCATGGGAAGCCTGAACCCCCTGGATAAAAACTCCCTTAACTTCGTATTCGCCCGGTCCGTCAATTAAAAACGGATTCCCGGAAACCGCTTTTTTATTGTTATGGTCGTGATGCTGATGAGTAATTAATAAAACATCGGCTTCAAGTTTTGGAAGCCGCAGTCCCGTATCTTCGTCAAAAGGGTCAATAACTATGGTCACGCGATTGTCTTTGCCCTGACTGGAAGATATTTCAAAACAAGATTGTCCTTTCCAGGTAAGTTGCATGGCAGTATACTCTTACATTTTATCATAATTTAGGCCTTCGCTCAACTATTGCCTTTGGGGAAAACTTATGGTAAAAATATATTCATGACAAAAGAACTGATGGAAAGCGACAATTTAATAAAACCCGCCCAAATCGGTAAAATACTTGAGGGGAAAATTATCGGCAAGGGAAGATCTTCCCTCTTTTTGGATTTGGGGCCTTTGGGAGCCGGAATAATTTACGGCAAAGAGTTTCAGGGGTCAAAAAACGAAATAAAAAACCTGAAAACCGGGGATACCCTTCTGGTAAAAATCATTGATTTGGAAAACGAGGAAGGATATATTGAACTTTCTTTAAGCCAAGCCTCGGAAGAAATAATCTGGGAAAGATTAAGGCAGAAGAAAGAAGACGGAGAAATGATCATGGTAAAAGTTTCGGGAGCCAATAAGGGCGGCCTCTTGGCCGAGGTTTCAGGCATTGCCGCTTTTCTGCCCGTTTCTCAATTATTGGCCGATCATTATCCGAGAGTGGAAAAGGGCGACAGCGCTAAAATCCTGCAGGAACTCCAAAAGTTCGTGGGACAGGAAATGGAAGTGAAAATTTTTGATTTGGAACCGAGGGATGGAAAATTAATTTTGTCTGAAAAGGCAAAGGAAAACGAAAAAATAAAGGAAATTCTGAAAAATTACAAAGTAGGCGACGTGGTTGACGGAGAAATCACCGGCGTCACCGATTTCGGAGTTTTTGTAAGGTTTAACAAGAAAGGTGCTGACCCTGATTTTATTGAAGGATTAATCCATATTTCAGAACTGGACTGGCAGTTAATTGAAAATCCGGCCGACATTGTTAAGGTCGGAGATAAAATGAAAACGAAAATTATTTCCATAGTTGAAGACCGGGTTTCTCTTTCCTTAAAGGCCCTGAAAAAAGACCCCTGGGAAGGAATTTCTGAAAAATATAAAAAAGGCGATTCTTTAGAAGGCAAGGTAACCAAGTTTAATCCTTACGGCGCTTTTGTTGAGATTTCTCCTAAAATCCAGGGACTTTGCCACATTTCCGAATTCGGAACAAAATTAAAAATGGAAGAAAAATTAAAAATGGGTAAAAAATACAAATTCCAGGTTCTATCAATAGAACCCAAAGAGCATAGAATGAGTTTGAAACTAGCAGAAGAAACAAAAGAATTAAAATAAGCAAAATATGTTTATCAAAAATCTCGCGATCGCGAGATTTTTGATACATTGACAAAATAAAAGATAAGTGGTATAAATATAGCAGCACAGAGACAGTTAAGTCTCTGAATAAAAATTTAGGAGGGAAAAGTGAAGACGAACACAGAAGAAAGAACGGAAAGATTGGTAGAGCGGCTACTTGAAGCCATCTCTGACTCAACAACGCCGGAAATTGGGACCCTTGTGGGTCATCGCTGGCCTGACGACGATGTTTGGCTCTGCTTCTTTATAGCAAAAAAGTTTATTCCGAAGGTAGCAGAAGCTAAAATCATTTTCGTTAACGCTGGTGAAACTTTACCAGGATCAACACACAACCCCTCAGTCATCCATTTTGATACCGGTAGAGGAGAATATGACCACCACGGAAAATTTTCTAAGGAGAACGGAAAGGTTCCTGAGAGAACCTGTAGCGCCATGGTTTTGGCGCAAAAACTTGGCCTTAATGAACCGGGTTTGAAACCTCTCCTAGAACTGGTTAAGGCAGTGGACAATATAAAGCTGTTGCCAAAAACCAGCGTCCATTTTGCCATCGAGGGTTATCCCCGGTTGCCAGAATTTAAGAAACCGGATGGCCAAATTGACTGGCAAAAAGTTCAGGAAAGGGTTTTCGAGCTTTTCGAGATCATCTACAATCAGGAAAAAGCTCGAATGCGGGCTCAGGATAACTTTAAAAAGGCTGAGTGGACCACCTTACCAAATGGTCTCAAGGTAGCTTCTATTCTTGGGCATCCTGAATGCCGAGAAGCAGCTTTTGAGGCTGGAGCGGCGGTTGTAGTTTGGACCCAGCCGAAAGGACCAAACAAGTTCTATACTGGAATCCAACGAAATCGCAACTTTCCGGAACTCCGTCTTGATAAGGTCGCTGTGGCTCTAAGGTTTGCTGAAGCGCAAGCACGAGAGATGGATGTTCAGGGAAAAAATCTAACCTACATTGGCCGCGGAGAACCTATTTTTTCTTGGTATCTCCACGACAGTTTGGGGTTAGTCCTGAATGGAAGCCGGAGCTGGCAACTAACTAAACCTGAGGAATTTACTAAGCTGTTGCCCCGAGAGATCGTTGGGCTAGTTCATGAAGCCTTAACTGCTATTCCTTCCAATGTAATCTCAAGATGGGATAACAAATAGGGTTTCTGATGGCTTTGTCGCTTTGCGACAAAGCCATCTTTTTTTCTTGATTTTTGATATTTTTTCTGATATCTTAAAAGAGTATATTATATGAAAAATCTGCTTAAGAATTTTATTTTTATTCTGCTGATTTTTTTGGTTGTTTCCAGCGTTTTTACTTTATTTTCCCAGCCGTTTAAAAAAGAAACTCAATTGTCTTTAACCCAGTTAGTGGAGGAAATTAATCAGGGAAAAGTAAAACAAGTTTTCATTTCAGGCAACGAACTGGAAATAGTTTATCAGGACGATACCAAAGCGAAATCAATAAAGGAAACGGAAAGCGCTCTTTCTCAGTCTTTAATCAATTACGGAGTAAATAAAGAAAAACTGAAAGGAGTAACGATTGAAACAAAAGAAGCCAGCGGTTTAAGCACCTGGCTGGGACCCTTTCTATTTGCCGTTTTGCCGATTTTGGTTTTCGGCATCTTTTTCTGGATGATCTTCAGACAAGCCAAAACCGGAACTATGCAGGCCTTTGATTTTACCAAGGCCCGAGCCCGGCTTTTTGGCGCCGAGGGCCATCCCCGAGAAAGAATTACTTTCAAAGACGTTGCCGGCTTGAAAGAAGCGAAACAGGAACTGGTGGAGGTGGTTGATTTTTTGAAAAATCCCAAAAAATTCCTGGATATGGGCGCGCGCATCCCTCGAGGAGTTTTACTGATGGGAGCGCCGGGAACAGGAAAAACGCTTTTGGCAAGAGCAACGGCCGGCGAAGCCCATGTCCCCTTTTTCCATATTTCGGGTTCGGAATTCGTTGAAATGTTTGTCGGAGTGGGCGCCGGAAGAGTCAGGGACTTATTTTCAACTGCGAAAAAAGCGGCACCGGCCATTGTTTTCATTGACGAACTTGATGCCATCGGCCGGCATCGGGGAGCGGGCCTGGGAGGAGGCCACGACGAAAGAGAGCAAACTTTAAATCAGATTTTGGTGGAAATGGATGGTTTTGACAGAGACACTAATGTTATTGTGGTTGCCGCTACCAACAGGCCTGATATTTTGGACCCGGCTTTATTAAGGCCCGGCAGATTTGACAGAAGAGTGGTTCTTGATTTGCCTGATATTAATGATCGGGAAGAAATTTTAAAAATTCACTGCCGCGGCAAACCCCTAGCTTTGAATTTAAACTTGCGGGAAGTTGCTGAAAGAACTCCCGGATTTTCGGGCGCTGATTTGGCTAATGTTGTTAATGAAGCGGCGATTTTAACGGCCCGGCGCGAAAAACATCAGGTTTCTCAGTCGGAACTTCTGGAATCCATTGAAAAGGTTTTATTGGGCCCCGAAAGAAAATCTCATATTTTATCAAAAAAAGAAAAGGAGATCGCCGCCTATCACGAAGCGGGTCATGCCTTAGTTTCCAGTTTTCTTCCGAATGCGGAACCTGTAAGAAAAATTTCAATTGTCGCCCGGGGCATGGCCGCCGGCTACACTTTAAAAATGCCGTCTGAAGAAAGGAAAATTAAAACAAAATCGGAGTTTCTGGCTGAAATCGCCACTTTGCT
>MHLY01000010.1:13670-16911 GCA_001821455.1 Candidatus Nealsonbacteria bacterium RBG_13_42_11 | reverse complement strand
TAATTTCTATATTATTATCCGCTCCTACTAAACCCACCTGGACATCCTTGTCCTGTACTATTTCGTCTTTCAAAACCTTAACGAATGTTTTGCCGTTTTCTTTATATAGGGCATCCTTCGGAATGATTAAAACATTTTCTTTTTCTGCGGTTTTGATGATCAAGTCGGCGGTCATGCCCGGTTTTATTCCTTCGGGAACCGTATCAAAAGCAACAACTACTTTATAATAGATTACTCCTTCAATTAATTTTTCAGCAGGATAAATAGATATCACTCTTCCCGTAAAAGTTTTCTCGGGAAAAGCCACTAAGGAAATACCTACCTCATTATCAATATTTACCTTTACCACGTCTTCTTCATAAACATCAGCGTCAATTTCATAGGGTGAAGTCGGCAGAATAACAACAACGGTGTCCTGTAAAACCGGCTGAACCAGTTCCCCTTCTCTCTTTTTTATTTCTGCCACCTGACCCGCTACGGGGCTTCGTAAGGTCGCATCGCGAACCTGATTTTCCAAAAGACTGACTGCGGCTTCCGCCTGCTTTACCTGGGCCTGTTTCAAAGCGATATTTTCTTTTCTCGGTTCAGCAGTCACGGAAGACAGGTTGTCTTTTGCCGCCTGAAGGCTGCCCTCAGCTGATTCCACTCCCAATTTTGCCGAAGCAATTGTTTGCTGGGAATTAACAACATTAGTGACGGCGGTATTGATATTCGTCCGATGCGTATCCAAAGAAGTTTTGTCAGTAGAGGAAACTAAATTCTGGTAAGCGACGGTTTCGCAATTTTCTCTCACGTCTTTTAAGCGGATTGAAATAGTATTTAATTCAGTTTTTATTGTTGACAAAGCGGAATCAATATTAGTTGGAGTCGGATTTAATTGGGCATTGTCAACAAAAGATTTAATACTGGAAACGGATTCTCCTATTGATGTTTCATCTTCTTTAACTTCTATTCCTTCCTGGTCGGATGTTGTAAAATAGGTTCTTTTAATTAAGGCCACCGTGTTTTGGGAATTGTAGGCTTTTAAATAAGCGTCGTTTAAAACATAAAGGGAATCGTCGTAAGCGTCTGTTAGGGTTTGTTCCGCAGTATCTAAATCAATCTCGCTGTTCTCAACCGCGGTTTTGGCAATTTTAATTTCTTCTTCGCTCGCGCCGGCTAACAATTGATTGAGTTGGGCTTGGGCCACATCTAAAGCGGCTTGGGATTCCTGCAGCTGGATTGAAAGATTTGAAGTTTCAAGTCTTGCCAAGATGTCCCCTTTCTTCACCTCCTCGCCAACATCAATATAAATATTTGTAATAACTCCGGAAGTTTTAAAACTGAGGTTTATCTTGTCTCCCTTTTGAACCTGGCCGGTTTCCGAAACTTCCTGAATTATTTTGCCCACTTTCGCTTCGGCTAAATCAAAGGTTGCGCTTTCTTTTTTCAAAAAACCGAAATAGACAACCGAACCTGCTAAACCAATGACTATTATCAATATGATTATCTTTTTCATTGTCGTAAATATGCTAATTCAGTAATATGATAACTTGTTTTGACTGAATAATCAAGATAAAGCCCGAGAAAAAGAGGTGTGGATAACTTGGCTTCAACAATTCGCAGGTTGGTCTAGAATGGAGTAATGCGTTAAAAGGTCGAGTTTAATGTTTAAAAATTTTGAAATATGAATTTAGTTGCTTTATTCGCGACAAACGAAATTTATTGGATAGTTGTTTTCATAATAGTTGATGTAATTTTGGGCATCGTGGCTGCTTTGATCAAAAAGGACTTCCGCATCGGAAAAGTCGCCACCTTTATGGTGCGACCGGTTATAGGATACGTTCTTGGTTTTGCTGTTTTGGAACTGGTGGTTCAGGCCTGGCCCAAATTAATCATGGTCCCGACCATTGCCTACGTCCTGATCCTTTTGGCTTTGCTTGGCTCAATTTTGAACAATCTGAACAAGATGGGCTTGCCCATTCCCAATTACTTAAAGAAAGATTAAGAATTCAATAAAAACAAAACACAAAACGACCCGCTGGGTCGTTTTGTGTTTGGCGGGGACATCCTGACTCGAACAGGAATCAATGGTTTTGGAGACCATTATTCTACCATTGAACTATGTCCCCCAACGATTACTTCTTTCCCTCTTTGTGTGCCGTGTGCTTGCGGCACCACTTGCAGAATTTTTTCAATTCCAACTTCTTCTCACCGGCTTTTTTGGATTTTTTGGTGAAATAATTTATCCTTTTACACTCGGAACATTGTAATTTAGTAAATGGTTTTTTTGTCGCCATGGTTTTGTTTGTTTTAATTTTACTAAGCCGAGGAACGGGATTGAACCGTCGACCTCGTCTTTACCAAAGACGTGCTCTACCAACTGAGCTACCTCGGCATCATTATGGGTAGGGAGGGATTTGCACCCCCGAAGCCCGAAGGCAACTCTTTTACAGAGAGCTCCGTTTGTCTACTCCGGCACCTACCCGAATACTATTTTCTTTTAAATATTGCTTTATCCAATCCCCTATCTGTATTAATAATTTCTTGTCACAATACCTAATATGAACTAAACCATACTTCATTTTTCCGCTTTTTTCCGGAAGAAAATCTTTTCTTATATAAGGTTTAGTGAATTGTTTTAAATTAATATTAGTTATTTTGTGCCAAAATTTTTTTAAATATTCGATGTTCTGATCATTATAGCAATATAATAGCACTCTTAAGCGTTTTTCGTCCACTCTGCAAATTCTTCGCAAAAACTTGAGGAAAAGTTTTACCATCAGAGGATTACTGTTTGTGAAATCTACGGTCAAGATCCTTTTTTCAGAATTCATTTTACTTCCCTCGGCCCAGTAAAGCATGATGCCAGCTGTTTTTAGTTTTTCTTCTTTCTGGGATAGGTTTTGTTTTATATCAAAACTTTTCGGTTTTCTCGCAAATACTATCTGATTAGTTTCTTTTAAGGTTCGACGCGGTAAATCTAACTTCTTCATGTATCGTATAACTATCCAAGGCGTTACCCGCAACCTCTTAGCAATTTCGATTGTGCTTAATTTCTCTTTATAATAAAGATTTTTTACTAAATTAAGTGGCAAGTTAACCATGTTGTAGAAATAGTTTAATTAGTCTATCCTACTACAGATCTGGCTCCTTGCCAATCGCTTTCCCTTGCTTTTTCCGCCATTCTTCAATTTTTTTATGATTTCCCGAAAGTAAAACTTTCGGCACGCCCCATTTTATCCCCTTTTTGGGCGAAAAC
>MHLY01000010.1:11674-13628 GCA_001821455.1 Candidatus Nealsonbacteria bacterium RBG_13_42_11 | reverse complement strand
TCTTTGGTAATTCTTTCTTTCAGGAACTGAGGTTTACCCAACGTTCCCGGAATTAATCTGGTTACGGTTTCCATTACTACCAGGGCCGCCAAATCCCCTCCCATTAAATCGTAATCCCCTATTGAAAGTTCCAAATCAGCCACGTGCCGGGCCGCTCTTTCATCCACTCCCTCATAACGGCCGCAAATCATGATTATTTGGTTTAATTTGCTTAATTTATAAGCCGTTTGCTGATTAAATTTCTTGCCCCGGGGCGTAAATAGAATTATTTTTGTTTTTCCGCCGGATTTTTTTATGTTTTTTACCGCCTTGTAAATCGGCTCAATCTTCAGCACCATTCCCAGCCCGCCGCCGTAAGGTCGGTCATCAACCGTCTGGTGAGGATCTTTGGTATATTTCCTTAAATTGTGAATGCGAATTGAAATCTTGCGTTTTTCCTGCGCCTTTTTGATAAAAGATTCCTTTAAATAGGAATCAAAAATCTTCGGAAAAATGGTAATGATGTCAAACTTAACCATGAAATGAAAACCGCGCTATCAAAATGATAACACGGTTTTCATTCAACGTAAACAGACGAAGTCCGTTTACAGTTTTAATTCATCTAAACTTGCTCCTGCGGGAGCTTTTCTTTCTCGAGGCACTCTCGTGCTGCCTTCTGGTTCTTCGATCTTCAAATTCACTCTGGCGTGATTTTTTAGACCGACGATTCTGACCAGGCTTCTTATGGATCTCGCGGTTGCTCCGGCTCGGCCGATAATCTGGCCCATGTCTTCGGGATTTACTTTCAAAGAAAGTAAGACTCCCATTTCGTCAACCTTGCGGTCAACTTTGACATCAGTCGGATGGTCAACCAGCGCTTTCACAATGAACTCAAGAAATTCTAAATCAAATGATTTTTTCTCTGCCATATTTCTTTCAGAATTACAGATATTTTTTAATTGCGACCTTTAACTGCCTACCTCTCCATTAATCTTTTTTCATTTGCGGAGATTCGGCTAAACTGTATATTTCTGATTATATTCTTTGTTTTATATTTGTCAAGATCAGAAGTGCTCCTCTGGAAGATGTGGCTTTTGCGTCAGCAAAAGCCGAGGAGAGAGAATAATCCGCCAGAGAAGCGCTTCTAATCTCGTTTTTTTATTTGTTAAAAAACTATTTTGCATCTCTTAGTTCACAAATTTCTTTACGAACTAGGAAATGCAGGGAGGTCAACTATACGAATGCTGAACCTCCCCTTACGATCGAGACACTAACGTCGTGCTATATTCCTCCCCGGCCAAACCATAGGAGTAGGCCAGAAAGGACTAGTCCTAGATAGTAATCTCTTGGTACCGGTCCCCACCAGTTGGGATGCCAACTAATCTTGGCTTTCTTGAAGTTCCTCAACCCATACCAAGGGTTGAAAACAAACCAAGAGAAGTCCTCCACCACCCAGAAAAGAAAAAGAGCTCCCCAGACTAGCAGTTCTTTTTCAAGCTGCCAGTCCCAGAAAAGAACAAATGGAAAATGGATCATCAGAAACATAAAGATATTTAAGTAGAAATGGTAACCCGTCAATGGACGACCGCCATTCAGTCTGACTATCCACTTATTGTTGTTCCGCCAGCAGGGAGCCTTTGCTGCCCAACCATCCCTGCCCTCAATTTGGATTTCCAATAAGGCAAGGGTATAGGCTAACAAAAACACAAAGCCTATAAATCCTCCGATCATTGCGATCCTCCTTCCCCGGCACTTTTTTGTGCCCGCGGGAAATCTTCCTCATAACGGCGAGCTGGCTACAATCTGTTTGATTAACACTGATACTTGCCTCGCCAAAGGCGGGCGTCTAATCGATATATATAAAGATATATTTTTAATTGTAACCACTTCGCCGCTATGAAATCCGTATTCAATTTTTCTCAAAGAGCAAAGTGCTGGAGACCTGCGAAAAATCACAGATACCCAACACTTTGCC
>MHLY01000010.1:0-11663 GCA_001821455.1 Candidatus Nealsonbacteria bacterium RBG_13_42_11 | reverse complement strand
GTTCTCCCTTTCAGAAATCGCACTGAGCTTATCGAAGTGTAATCTCTAAAAGAGAGAATGTAGAAATAGCGCAGGTCCTACCTCTCTTTATGTGAAACCGCTACGCGGTTTCACTTCCCGCACTTAGGACAATTTTGTCCTAAGTCGTGGATGGTGCCACACACTGGGCATCGTTGTCCAGTGGCGACGACCAGACCGATTCTTTTTGACATTTCATTCACCTCCCCTCAACCAACTAATTTAATTGACTGAAGGGAGGTGAAAATGTTTTCTCTCAAAGAACTGTTTTCCTTTCCTCAAAAACTACTTTTATTAAATAATCTTTGGGCAAAGGGCGAAACATCAAGTGCTTGACGTTCGCTCTTTACGATGTTATCTTACTCCGCCGTGTGGCAGAGATATTCCGACAAGGTGTCGGAATCAGCCCAGAATTTCGGGCTACAGAAGAAGCTACTACGCAGCCTCTTCACCCTTTTCCTCCGTTTCCTTAACAGGAGGACGGAGATGTCCGACTATCGGACATCTTGGAGAGCAGCCGGACGGGGGGTTGTTCCCAGCCGCTGGACATTTTTCACAACTAGTTGCCATTTTAATCACCTCCCTTCAACCAACTATTTTAATTGACTGAAGGGAAGTGAAAATGTTTTCTCTCAAAGAACCATGCCCCGTACCGTTCCGCTCGCAGCGGGACTGGTGCGTGGGTAATTTCCCTTTGAGAAACTGCTAATTACTTACCAATCTCTCAAAGGGAGGAAGAGGTGAAGTAAAGAAGATACCTCTACTACCTTTTCCCCTTAGATCACCATCATCGCGCTGGCAATGATGACGATTGTTTCTGCCATTATGGCAGAAACAACGAATATGTTTGAAAGTACGAACATGTTAATCTCCCTTCTCCTCGCTTCGAGCATATAGCTCTGCACGTAGCTAAATATTTCTACGAATGAGGAGAAGAATAAAGGTTATTTTTAATCTCCATTCTTCTTCTCACTCCGTTATTTACTTTTTAAATTAAACAGGTGGTTCTCAGAGAGAGCCACCTGCGGTCAAATGTCAGATACTAAATATGTTTTAGTTCCCAATACTCTCTCCTTTATTGGGAAGATTGCTTTCGTTGTCAATTGCCTCCAGAACTTTCTGAAGAAAATTGACAACGAGAGAGAAGAAGTATAACTGGAAGGAATAACTGCTGATACTCAGGATAATGGTAGGTCCGCGATTGAACCGGACTACCACCAACCCCGAGAAATCAACAATTATCTTCAGTTTTAATATCTTTTCTCTCTTTTGTACGGATTTAAAGGTGCAAGTCCTTCTTCTCTGCTTTATTTAAGGAGAAAGATTTGCGCCTTTTTTAATCTTCTCAAAGGACTCTTTATTCTCTCTTACACTTGTATTATATCATATATCATAGAAATGTCAAGCCCCCACAACCATACAGGTGTGGGGGCTTTAATATGTTTTACTTTAGAAAAAAATGAAAATTATCTCTCTCGCATAGTTGAAATCCAGCGGCCAGATCTTATCGCTGGCGGCATCAATAAGATAGATTTTAAATATTCCGTCTTCTTTTGTTATCAGTAAATTTAACCTATGGTCCTCGCCGTTCTGCCAATCCCCCTTGCTTACAACTCCCAGAGAAATCCCCTTTTCCGCTGCTCTTACTTTCAGATCCCAGGCGAAGTCATCACAATCAAATCTATCGGTTCGATATTGATATTTATTTAAATCATCCTCCTCAAGGAAATTCCTGAATTCCGAGAGATTGGTGAGATAATAAGTTGCGTCAGGCAAACTCACTAAAACCGTGCCGTTAAAAGAATTGTTTAAAAAGGAGTTTGGCTTATTTTCGTTTAGCTGCCTGATGTATATCATTTCCGGAAAACATTCTTTAAGAAAGCCGAATAATTCAGCATGACTCACCTCGGTGGTCTTCATTGTTTCCTGATAATAGAAGCCGTCATGAATATAAAAAGATTTATCTATTGAGATTCCTGTTGCTATGCAAAATCCTGCTAACACACCTAATACAGCAATCAATGTCATCATCAATCTCGTGGTCGCAACTTTCATTCTCATTTTTATCCCTCCTTCCCTATTCTATTGTATGAGTACTAGTTAAAAAACTATTCCGATTTTGGCGCTTCTGCTTTAACCTCTTCTTTTGGCGGTTCTGTTTCTTTTATCGGTTCGGATTTCGGTTCGGGCGTTTTTTCTTCAACGGGTTTCTCGGGCGCAGCAGCAGGAGTTTCTTTTGGTTTTTCCTCGGCAGGTTTTTCAGCAATCTGATTTGGCGGAGTTTCTTCTTTGGGTTTCACTTCCGCAGCAGGTGCTACAGCCGGTTCTCCCGGTTTTTCTTCTTTCTTTTTCGGTTTCTTGTGAACGTCAATCTTTTTCCCTTCAATGATTTTTTCCGAAACAAACAAATTAAAAGCTGTGGGAGAGGGTTGGGCTCCAACGGATATCCAGTATTTTATTCTTTCCTGCTTTAGAACTTTTTCTTTTGTTACGGGATTATAAAAGCCGACTTCCTCAACGAAACGGCCGGCGCGGGTGGGTTTTCCCCTTTCGGCGACGACTATCTTAAAGGAAGGCTGATTTTTTTTACCGACTCTAAATAAATGAATGACTAACATATGGTTACCACTTTTTTGTTTTCAGGGCGCTTTTTGCCGCTTCGTCTTCGGCTTCCTGCTTGGAAGAACCTTCGCCCTGAGCGACTAATTCCTGATTCAGGAAAACGCCGATAATGAAATGTCTGGCATGATCAGGCCCCCATTCTTTCAAAACTTTATAAGTCGGGGTAATTCCCACTTTTTCCTGGGCTTCCTCCTGGAAACCGGATTTGGCATCCCTGAAAAGGCCTTTTTCAATAATCTCGGGTAATTTTTTAATTAAATATTTTTCAATGAATTTTTCGCAATTTTTAATGCCCTGGTCAAGATAAAGGGCTCCGATTAAGGCTTCAAAAGTATTCGCCAAAATATACTGCCTCGCCTTGCCAAGTTCCTTGGTCTCGCCTTTGGAAAGCAGAAGAAAGTCATTAAAGCCCAGCTCCTGGGCCAGTTCTCCCAGCATTTTGGCATTAACCAGGGAAGCGCGCCAGTTGGTTAATTCTCCTTCCGATTTTTTCGGGTATTTCTGATAAAGGTGCTGGGTGATCACCAGTTCCAGCACGGCGTCGCCCAAAAATTCCAATCTTTCATTATTCGCCAAATCAGCGTCGGGATTTTCGTTCAAATAGGAACGGTGGCAAAAACCCTGCATCAGCAACTTTTTATTCTTGAATTTAAAGTTTAATTTTTTTTCAAGTTTTGAAAAATCTATCATGCGATTACTCATTTTTTTCCATTTCCTTAAATACCGTCCCGAGAACGCCGTTGATAAACTTCCCGGAACTCTCGCCCCCAAAACTTTTCGCCAGTTCTATTGATTCATTAATGGCTACTTTGGGCGGAACCTCTTCTTTATTCTCGTACAATAATTCGTAAAGCCCCAGCCGTAAAACGTTCCGGTCCACAATGGTAATCTGGTCCAGAGGCCATTCGGGAGCCGCTTTTTCAATGATTTTATCAATTTTCAAAAGGTGCTTTACGACGCCGGTTACCAGCTGCCAGACAAAGCTCGGGTCTTCCAGTCCCGGGCCGAATTCCTTAACATTCTTTTCAACGATTTTCTCCAAATCCCCTTTCTTGCCGGAAAAATCCCATTCATATAATGACTGCATGGCGATGGAACGTGATAAGTGTCTTGATGCCATAATTATTTTTTAGATAACTCTTCCCAGCTTAAGGATTTTTTGTCCGTTTTTTTCTCGCCGGCTTCCTTGGCCGCCATTTCTTTTTCTCTCTGCTTTTTTTCCTTTTTCGTCAACTTCTTTAAAACGTCAATTATCTCCACGCCCTTATAATAGCCGCAGTTGTGGCAAACGGTATGGGACAAAACCGGCTTGCCGCATTTCGGACAAACAGCCAAAACCAGCCTCTTTATATGAAGATGCATTCTTCTTTGATTCCTTTTTGATTTGGTAGTATTCCACTTAGGTACTCCACCCATAGCAGTAAATTTAACTAAATTAGATATTAACAGGTACTATCTTATTTTGCAAGCTATACGAATAAGTCCTTATTAAGCACGCCGGTTTTGGTTATTAAGTTGGAGTATTTTTTAACGGGCTGGTATTCTTCCGCCTTTTTTTCCTCTACCAGCAAATCATATACTCCGGATTCGGCTAAAATAAAGTACCTGCCAACCTTGTCGCAGATCGTCCGCTGAATTACGGCGTCCGTTCCTGCGGGAAATACTTTAATAATTGAAAAAGCCAGGGGTTTTTTGGTTTTTTTGTCCAAAACCAATCCCCAGGATTTTTGCCGGAAACCGAATGACCTTAACGCAAACAGTCCTATATATACCCATCCCATAGTTATGTTAAAAGTATTGGGTTCAAAAAACAGGAAAAAGAAAGCCAGCACCAAGCCCGTGTAAAAAGCGAAAGTCGGGAACCACCTTTTAAATAACTCCCAATGGTAGTTGAATCTTGAAACTTCTTTCTTGGCAATTTCATTCCAGTTAAAACCCACCGGATCCAGAGGAATATTAATGGAAATAAAGGCCGGGTCTTTGATTTTTATTAACTCTCCGTGATACAAATCATCATATAATTCATCTTTGGAACCTTTAATCTTAGTTGAAGGAAATTTATAGCGCGTTTTTCTGACTTCAATATAATCCTGTTCCGAAGAAGCTAAATTCTTGATATCAATATAATATTCTCCCGGAGAAACCAAGAACCCGAAACGGCCGTTTAAATCCGTAATCTTTGTTTTTGTTTCAGTTCCCTCCTTGTTTTTAAGCACCAAATAAACGGGATCTAAGGGCTGTTTGGTGAAAGAATCGTAAACTACGCCCCAGTATTTTTTCTTTTTTCTGGAAAATACGGTTCCTAAAAATTGAAAAATTCTGTAAGGAAGAAAAATGCCGGCAGTAAAAGGTATGGTGCCCGCCATACCGGCAACAATGCTTATTCCTACCCCAACACTCACTACCGTCTTGACAGTATTTTCCGTCACCGGATTTTGTACTATTTTTTGAACAACCGGGTTATTTATTATTTCCTCAATTTGTTTTCCAATTGGAAGCACGGGTTGTTCTGGCGGCTCAACCGGAGGAACGGGTTCTTCTCCAGGAGGTGCCGGAGGCGGCGGTTCTTCAACCGGCGGTTCCTCGGGCAATTCTTCCGGCGGCGGAGGAGGCGGAGCAGATTCTGCTATATTATAAGTTCCACCGCTGGTTCCAGTTAAAACATTAACGGGAACGGCTTCAAAAGTAAGCACTCTGCCACCGGCTAAAAAACTAACATTGGCGGAACCTGCGGCTTTGGCCTGGAAATTAATTACAAAAATTGCGCCGCTGCCGGAAAAACCGCCGGTTTTCCCGCCCTTAAAAGAAATTTTATCTCCGGAAACCGTGGGCTCCACAACCCAGAGATTTAAAACTGAACCGTCTTTTGAAATGCTGTTAACATTTAATTTATCGCTGGGAAAATTTATTTCAGCTTCAGCCGCGCCGATCGTTGCTCCGGCCGTATTCAGTATTACTGAAACCGAGAAGGAATTTCCCACATTATAATTTCCCGCAGCAGGAGACAAATACAAAGTAGCAGCTTCGGCAAAAGATAACCCAAAAAACAACAGGGAAAATGCGATTACGGCAAAAAATATTTTTTTCATATTAATAATTATCTTGAAGGTTATAATCGTAATTATGGTAATCTTCCGTATCAAGTTCCGGCCATTCATAAATCATTGTACCAAAATCAACCAGGTCAACAATTCCATCTATATTAATATCGGCACAGGTGTTGGCCGGATCGGTGTCGCTCCAGAAATAAACTAAAATGCCAAAATCAAATAAATCTACCAAGGTGTCAAAATTAAGATCGGCTCCGGAACACAGCCTTACTCCCAGAATAATTGAATCGGAAACAACCGAAGACGGCTGGCCGGAAGAACTATAAAATTTAGCATAAACGGTTTTCTCGCCATTTCCTTCGCTTAATGTCCAATCCTTACTTACAGCATAAGGTTCCTGAAGAGCGTCTGAGAGGTCTGCCTTCTCGGAAATCGCCATATTAACCGTATCAAAACCGGCCGTCAATTTAAGTTCTACATTTCTGGTATTGGTGTATGCCGCCCCGTCATTGATTAAAATACTGAATCCTTCCGGTGGCGGGGTTGGCGGCAAAGGCGCTGGCGGAGCAACACCGCCCGGAACCCACTGAGTAATCGTGAAAACCTTATCTGAAAAACCGTTAGAATAAGTAAAAGTTATTTCGCCCGACGTATTAGATTCAAGAGAGTCTAAAGTAGCATCATTAACTTTTATTATATAACGGGTATTTGCTAAAGGAACCTGAACTAAAAAAGCAATCTGAGCCGTGGGAACCGAACTGCTGGCCGTCCATTGAGTGATATATTCGCCTGAAAAATGAATTCCTCGTAAAACCAGGTCAACCGTACCCCCGGAAGGAGTAATTCTTAAAACATTATGTACCGGACTTCCGGATCCCAGGGTAAAAGTAATGTCCGTCGGTATTTCTGCGGTAAGAGTATCGCCTGAAACGTTTAAATTACTGCATTCGGAGCCAGAAAGTATGTATAAAGCGGAAGTTAAATTCGTTAATTCTACCTTAACATTGTCTGGAAACTGGACCGTAGCTGCGGGATTGGCCTTTACCCAAATATAGTATGAAGAACAAAAAACAAAAACAATAAAAAAACAGGTTAGAATAATCGTTAAATCTTTGTTTTTTCTCAAAGTAATAGTTTTAATTTTATCTATCATAATAAACATCTAATACTTCCAAGCGCTAATTCTAACCGTTTCTGAATCAGGATTATCAGAGGCGGAAGTGGAAGCATTGCAGGCCTTGATGGAAATAATATCTGCTGCTGAAACCCAAGCGTCCCAAGAAATATCTAAATCTCCCAATTCATCGGGAAGTCCCAAAGCAATACTGTCTCCTACGGCAACTCCTGAAAAACTCACAGTTTTAATGGAGCAACTATTAGCCGCAATTGCGTCAAAATCAACCGCAGCCGTAGTGGATAAATGTTTAAGAATCGAAGTGCCTTCACCAATATTCAGTGTTCCTGAAATATTAAAATTACCGGTGGTGGTAGCATTGCCGCCATCGGCTATGTAAAATATTGTAGTACCGGCATCCTTAAATTCCACTATATTCCCGGAACCGTTCTGATCGACAGATAAAACAGGTTGAGAACTGGAAGCAAATATTCCTGTATCTCCTCCGATTTGCATTCCTCCGGATGCTACGCTAAGTCCTGATTGGACATACAAATTATTTCCTACAATCATATTTTCTGAAACATCAATTGATGAAGCTGATATGTCGCCTATGTTGGCCGTGGGGAAATCGGCATTACCTGTTGACGCCACAATCAGAGACTCGCCTGCTGTAATGGTACTGGAAGCGGTAATATTTCCCGTAGTATTAACGTTATCGTAAATAGTCGTGGCTGAAAAAACTAAAACAATGGTTCCAAAAGAAGCGATCAAAACGCAAGAAATAATGGTTGCACTTTTTTTTATCAACCATTTGGTCATTTTTGAATTTGCAATTAATTGTTTAATCATAATCAATATTTCCAAACGCTAATTCTAATTGTTTCGGCTGAAAGATCTGAAGAATCGCTCGTAGAAGCGTTGCAGGCCTTGATAGAAACATTACCTGCGGATGAAACCCAGGCTGTCCACGTAACATCGCTTAAAGAGCCGAAATTATCCGAAGAACCCAAGGAAACAACATTTCCTTCTTCTGCCCCGGAAAGAGAGATAGTTTCAGCATAACAACCATTAGCTACAATTACTGGAAAATCAACCGCAGCCGTAGTGGATAAGTGTTTGACAATCGGGGTGCCTTCACCAATATTCAGTGTTCCTGAAATATTAAGATTGCCTGTGGTAGTAGCGTTGCCGCCATCGGCTATGTAAAATATTGTGGTTCCGGCATCTTTGAATTCCACCAAGTTGCCAGTTCCGTTCTGGGTAATAGATAAACCGGGCTGGGAGGAAGTTGATGTCAGGGTGGAAGAGGCAAAAACACCTACATCTCCTACTACTGTCATTCCTCCGGAACCAACATTAAGCCCTGTTTGAATGTAGAGATTATTTCCCACAGTCACGTTTCCTAAAACATTAATTGACGAAGCAACTATGTTTCCCACATTAGCAGTTGGTAATTCGGCGGAAGGAAGTTGAATAATAGAAAGACTATCATCTTCATAAGAAACTACGTAAGCATATTTTCCCGAAACAAAAACTTCAAAAGCGCCAGCTAAAGCTGTAGCTGTTCCTCCTTCTGCATCGTCTTGAATATATCCTACTTGAATGGGATTTGCTGGATCAGAAATATCAATAATTGATAAAGCATCAGAATCATCAGTATAAACATCCCAACTATAAGCCCCAGATGCTACATAAGCGTATTTCCCAGAAACATAAACTCCGTTGGTGCTAATCATAGCATTGGCTGTTCCTCCAGTTTGACTACTATCCTGAATACAACCTACTTCAATTGGATTTGTTGGGTCATAAACATCAATAATTGAGAGGCCGTGGTCAAAACGAGTACCAGTATAAGCATATCTTCCTGAAACATAAAGACCATGAGGAAGATCTAAACAGTTAGCTGTTCCTCCTTGATTATTGTCTTGGATATAACCTACTTCGTAAGGATTTGTGGGATCGGAAATATCAAAAATTGAAAGAGCATCATCTGCCATAGAAGTAATATAAGCATATTTACCAGAAATAAAAATTTTACTAGTAGCATTTAAAGCAGTTGCAACCCCACCTTTACTGTCATCCAGTATGCAACCGACCTCTTTAAGATTTGTGGGGTCAGAAATATCAATAATCGCAAGAGAATCTTCGGAGTCAGCAGCGATGTAAGCATATCTCCCTAAAACATCAAGTGCGAAAGGACCATCTATACATTCAGCACCAACACCATCTTTTAAAAAACTCGTTTCAACAGGATTAGTAGGATCGGAAATATCAAAAACTGAAAGAGCATCGCTTCCCCAAGCAATAACATAAGCATATTTCCCTACAACTTTAACCGTGGTAGGCGAAATAAGATTAGAAGCTCCTACTCCGTGTTTTATATATCCCGTTTCTGTGGGATTAGTAGGATCTGAAATATCAAAAATTGAAAGAGCGGAATCGCTCCAAGAAGTAATATAAGCATAGTTTCCAGAAACATAAATTCCTCCTTTAAGATTTTCTATAGCATGAGCTGAACCTACTCCTTCTGGTGATTCGTCGTCTAAAATATATCCCACTTCAACCGGCGTGTAGTTAGAATAAGGCACCACGGTCAATAACTCGCCGGCTGTAATAGTGCTGGAAGCCGAAACATCACCGTCGGTATCAATATTATTCCCAACAAGAGTGGTTCCGGGTGATGAAAAAACAACAAAAACAAATCCTAAAATTGAAATAAGAACGCAGGCAGCAACTGTTACCCCGTGTTTTAAAAACCAATTTGATATTATTTTAAATATTTTCTCCATATTTTAATAATTCCAAACGCTAATTCTGATTGTAGTTTCAGCAGGATTGGAAGAATCAGAAGTGGAAGCATTACAGGCCTTGATGGAAACAATGTCTGTGGCTGAAACCCAACCTCTCCAGGAAAGTTCTTCAAGACTTTCTAAAACGTCAGGAATCCCCAGATCAATACTGTCTCCCACGGCAACTCCTGAAAAACTCACAGTTTTAATGGAGCAACCATTAGCTGAGATTGCGTCAAAATCAACCGAACTGGTGACTGATAAATGTTTAACAATCGATGTGCCACCACCAATGTTTAAAGTTCCTGAAACATTAAGATTTCCGGTAGTGGTGGCGTTGCCACCATCAGCTATGTAAAAAATTGTGGTTCCGGCATCTTTAAATTCCACTATATTACCGGAACCGTTCTGAGCAACAGATAAACCAGGCTGGGAAGAAGTTGAAGTCCAAGTAGAAGAAGCAGTAATTCCTACCTCTCCTCCAACCAATAATCCTCCAGGCCCCACATTAAGTCCTGATTGGACAGAGAGATTATTTCCCACAATCATATTCTCTGTTACTTGAGTTGATGACGCTGATAGAGTGACTATATTGGCAGTAGGAATGTCGGCTGAAGGAAGTTGAATAATCGTAAAACCATCATCATAAGCACCAGGGACGTAAGCGTATTTTCCCGAAACAGCAAAACCATAAACATAATCTAAAGCTACGGCTGCTCCCGTTCCTTCCGGAGATTCATTATCAAGAATATATCCTACCTCTACCGGATTTGCAGGGGAAGAAATATCAAAAATTGAAATAGCATCATCATAACGAGAACTGACATAAGCATAGTTTCCCAAAACATAAACTTCTCCGGCTCCATCTAAAGCAGTTGCTGTTCCTCCTGTCTGACTGTTATCCTGAATATATCCTACTACAACAGGAGTGGTGGGATCTGAAATGTTAATTATTGTAAGAGCGTCGTCGGCGGTTGCCAGACCGGCCACAACGTAAGCATAATTTCCAGAAATATAAACACCAGTAACGCTAGCCAAAGTAGTAGCTGTTCCGCCATTACTATCATCTAAAATGTATCCTACTTCAACAGGATTGGTAGGATCTGAAATATCAATAATGGAAAGGCCGGAATCACCATGTCCGGCAATATAGGCATATTCCCCAGACACATAAAGATTAATGGGAAATTTCAAAGATTGGGCAGAACCACCGACACTATTATCCCGAATATATCCCACCTCAATAGGATTGGTGGGATCAGAAACATTTATAATTGAAAGTCCGTGATCATAAAAACCAGTAACATACGCGTATTTCCCCACAACATAAACTTCGCAAGCACCATCAAGAGCGATGGCTGTCCCCCCTTGGCTGTCGTCTAATATATAGCCCACTTCTGTTGGATAACTGGGATTTGAAACATCAATAACAGAAAGACTGTCATCAATCCAGGAAGAAATATAAGCATATTTTCCTGAAACAAACACTCCTTCAGGATGATTCAAAGCAGTTGCCGTACCGCCCAACTGACTATCATCCTGAATATAACCTACCTCAACGGGATTGGTGGGATCTGAAATATCAATAATGGAAAGGCCGGAATCGTCTATAGATGCAACATAAGCATATTTTCCCGAAATATAAACCTTAAGAGGATATTCTAAAGCATGAGCCAATCCTACTCCCACTGGTGATTCATCATCAAGAATATAACCAGTAACAGTGGGAGTAAAACTTACAGGCACCACGGTTAATAATTGGCTTGCCGTAATCGTACTGGAAGCCGTAATATCTCCCGCAGTATCAATATTGTCGCTAAGGATAGTGATAGATTGAACAAAAAAAGCGATTCCAAAAATTGAAATCAAAACGCAAAAGATAACAGACAAACTATTTTCTAAAATTTTTGCCATTTTTAGAATATATTAAATATGTTTTTTAATAATAACAAATAAAAACGAGGGAGTAAATGTGTTATTTATTTAAAACATCCTCTACCGGACTAAAAGACTTGCGGTGAATTTTACAGGGGCCGTGTTTTTTCAGCAATTTCTTGTGCAATTTCG
>MHLY01000009.1:19165-31294 GCA_001821455.1 Candidatus Nealsonbacteria bacterium RBG_13_42_11 | reverse complement strand
TCTTGGTTCGAATCCAAGCCTCGCAGCAGTCTAGTGCTCGGTATCGAGAGACCGAGACGGGTCTAAAGGTCGTAAGGATTAATTAATATTAAAAATATGGCACAATTAAAAATAGATTTAAACAGCGGCATTTTAGAGGTGGAGGGTGAAGAAAGCTTAGTTAAAGAAATATACGAAGATTTCAAAAAACAACTTTCCTCACTTCAACCAACAAAAATGTCGTCTGATGGAACAAGAAAGATAAAAATACAAGAAGAAGGTTCTAATATGGATTTATCAGAATTTCAAACCCTTGCCGATTGCGTTGCTGCTATTCCAATATCTCCCTTGACTGAGGTTCAACGTGCGTTAGTTGCCGCTGCGTTTCTCCAGATTAAGGGAAACCTCGAAAAGTTAAGCGGTCAAGAGATAAATAAAGAATTGAAGCAAATTGGTCAAGCCACTGAAAATATTACCAATGCTATTAGCGGTAATATAAACGTGAAGCCCCAAAGGATGATTCAATTAAGAAAATCTGGTACGTCTAGGCAGGCTAAAAAAGAATATAAAGTAACTCCCCCAGGAATAAGTGCGGTAAAAAAATTGATTAAGGGTGAATGGAGAGACGAAAAGAAGGAATAAGTAATTATGGAAAAAGAAGCTTTTAAGGTTCTTAAACTTGCGTTTGGAGAAGAAATCTCAACGCATATCCTAGATTCCTTTAAGGAAATTCAAGGCAATTTTTTATTAAAAAAATGGAAACCATCCGAGTTGGACGCGGGGCATTTTGTTGAATCTGTCCGACGCGCCATCGAAAAAGAATTATTTAATAATTACACACCATTTAAGCAAAAATTATCTAATTTTGACAATGCAGTATTACAATCGTACGAACGCGCCAAAGGAGACGAGTCGTTTCGTATTATAATCCCAAGGGCATTAAAATCTATATACAATATTAGAAGTAAACGTGGCGTTGGGCACGTTGGCATGATTTCACCGAACGAAATGGATGCGACTTATATTTTATATACAGTAAAATGGATTCTCGCAGAAGTTATCAGGCTTAAGTCAAACTTTTCAATAATAGAAACGCAAAAACTCGTAAACTCAATAGTTAAAAGGCAAGTAGAAATTTTATGGGAAATAGGAGAGATTAATAGGGTTTTAGATTCTGGTATGCCCGCTAAAGATCAAGTGTTAGTTCTTTTATCTAATGAAAGTCCTTTAAATAAGAGTTGGTTGTTGCGGGCTATTGAATATAAAAACCCAACAGATTTTTATCGCAAGGTTCTAAAACCTCTTCATCAATCACGCTTCATAGAATACGATAAACAATCAGGAGATTGTTTTATTAGTCCTACGGGCACAATGGCAGCGGAAAAAATTATTTTGGCTAAGAAGTAGGAGAATTAAGAGCCCGACCTAGACGCGTCAGCGGGGGAACCCAAAAAGACCTAAATTCCTCCTTAAAGACTTAGTCCCAGACCGGGGCACACAGCATGAATAATTCAAAACCCCGAATGGGGTTGCGAATTATTTCTGTGGGGTTTGTGAGAACTAAGACCCCCGATCCGCCGCTGGCGGAGCCTTCGGGCAACTCTTCGAATCCAAGTCCCGCAGCTATCCTTCGCCAAGGCTACGGGAATAGCATAGCTAATAAAAATCGCCAATCAGGCGATTTTTTGGTAAAGTGAATTAATGGAACCGTTAGCTTCAAAAATCAGGCCAAAGACCTTGAAAGAATTCGTGGGTCAAGATCATTTAGTTGGCGAAGGAAAACCTTTGAATGTTGCCATAAAGAAAAAGCATCTGTTTTCGTTTGTTTTTTGGGGTCCGCCGGGAACCGGAAAAACAACTCTGGCGAAAATATATGCCAAAAGTTTGGATGCCAAGTTTTACGAACTATCTGCGGTTTCCGCCGGCAAGGCAGATATCAGGAAAATAATCGAGGAAGATACAAAAAACTATCCCAAGGTTTTATTCTTGGACGAAATTCATCGCTTCAATAAGGCTCAGCAAGATTTTCTGCTTCCTTACGTGGAAAGAGGGGACATGACTTTAATTGGAGCCACTACGGAAAATCCAAGCTTTGAAATAATTGCGCCCTTGCTTTCCCGTTGCAGGATTTTTGTTTTGTACGAACTTTCAGATAAAGAGATGGAAACCATTATTAAGCGAACCAAATTCAAATTAGACAAGAAATCAATTGACTGGCTGATCAATATGGCAAACGGAGACGCAAGGCAGGCCATTACCATGCTTGAAAACACGAACGAACTTTATAAGAAGATCACCGTAGAGAATCTAAAGAACGCCTTGCAGTCAAAATTTTTAAGATACGATAAAGTAGGGGAGGAGCATTATAATACAATCTCAGCTTTTATTAAAAGCATGAGAGCCAGTCAACCAGATGCTGCCTTGTATTATCTGGCCAGAATGATTGATTCCGGAGAGAATCCGAAATTCATCGCCAGAAGAATGGTTATCTTTGCTTCGGAAGACATAGGATTGGCTCAACCAACGGCTTTGGTTGTAGCTAACGACGTATTCAGAGCAGTGGAAATTATCGGATTGCCGGAGTGCGGTATTAACTTAGCTCACGGAGTTGTCTATCTTTGCCAATGCAAGAAAGACAGAAGCTCATATAGCGCATACATGGCTGTAATGGAAGACATAAAGAAGTATGGAAATTTGCCCATTCCTTTAAGATTGCGGAATGCGGAAACAAAGCTTATGGAGGATTTGAATTATGGAAAGGGATACGAGAAGTATTCTAAAGAAGATTATCTACCCGATCAATTAAAGGGAAAAAAGTATTTAAGGCAATAGATTGTATGATAAAAAAATCGCCAAGCAGGCGGTTTTTGATTCCCCCACTTCGTGGAGCCTCCTGGAAATTCAAGCACAACTTGAATTTCGTGGTAGAATAATGAATATACTTTCAGCTATTTTAGTAATGTAAAAATAGCTTCAGATAATTTTTCCTAGCGGTCGAAATTATACCTCTGGGGATAATCCTCGCTTCCGCTCGTAATATGGAAATATCAAAAGCAGAATTTGTTAAGGGAGTTATTGGCGACGATTACGGCTTGGGAGACAATTTGCCGCAGGTCGCTTTTTTTGGTCGTTCCAATGTGGGAAAATCAAGCGTAATTAACTCTTTAGTTGATAAGAAAGATCTTGCAAAAGTAAGCAAGACCCCGGGAAAAACCCGCGAGGCAAATTTTTTTCGCATCAATGATTCTTTTTACTTTGTGGATTTTCCGGGATATGGATATGCCAAGCGTTCAATGAAGGAGCGCAACAAAATGATTAAGAGAATTTTTTGGTATGTGAAGTATTCCAATGTCAGGCCTAAAGCGGTTTTCTTAATTATTGACGTTAAAGTCGGCTTGACTGTTCTTGATCGCGATATGATAAAAATTCTTGGAGAAAATAAACATCAAGTTGTTATTATCGCGAACAAAATTGATAAATTAGAGAAGATCGCCGCGGAAAAACAGATTTCATCTATTCAAAAAGAGGCGCCGCATGTATCCGTCTTGCCATATTCCGCGAAAACAAAAGAAGGAAAAGACGAATTACTCAAAAAAATTATGGGTTTTGTTTAGGATTGAATTACATAAAAAAATTACTGCAGACTTAAATTTATTGAAATAGGCCCGACCGGTGTCGGCAAGATGCTCTAACTTGATTAAGATTGATTGTTTCTGTTTTATATTGTATAGTCTTAAACGAGGGGTCAAATTAAATCACATTAATTAATAAAATATCTACATGGCAAAAAGAAGAAACGGAATCGGAAAACATAGAAAATCGCATTCTCATAAAACCAAGAAGCGATTGGAAACAAAGCGGCTGATGCTTGAAGCCAAGGCAAACAAAAGAAAGCATAAATAAGATTTATACCAAAAAATCGCCTGATTGGCGATTTTTTGGTACTGGGCTTGATTTTTTTTGGAAGTGTGGTAGATTTTATTCACAAGAAGGAGGATAGGCAGTTCCTTAACTTGGGAAGAAAAACTATAAAAGGAGGAAGAAATGAAAGCAATTGCGGTTCCAATCAAGGGGAAAATAATAGGAATCAGAACGACTTCCTTGCCCTATGAAAGGCTGTTTGTCACCAGGAAAGATTTGTTAATTGAGATGGGGGCGAACAATGAATTTTTCGGAACGAAGATTATAATGCCCTTTATTAGGGGTGAAGGAAACGAAGACGTTACTCTCGCGAATCTAATGGAGGATTTTAAGAAGAAAAATCTATTTATCGAGGGGAAAATATTGTATCCGTTAAATAGAAGGAAGGTTTCAAAAGACATATACGGATACGTTGAAATGGTGGCTTTAAGGCGTGTGAATTGGGAAAAGATAAATGAAAAAACTCGATCAGTTATGCGTAAATACACTGAGCGGGTTGAACCCATTCATATTAATGCCGAGGTGACAATTGGAAACGGGTTGCTGCGGCCGCGGTGCGGGATGACTAAAAGCAATATTTTGCTTGTCGGGGTTGTGCCGGAACAGAAGGAAGAAATTTATTATAAAATAAAAGGATTTTTCAACGAAGAAGGACCGGTAATTTACCAATTAAAGAGGTGAGGAAAATGCCAACGATCTGCGTTTTTTTGGAAGAGAAAGTCAAAGAATTAGAGGGTTTTAGAGAAGAGAAAAACCCTGCTGGCCCGATAAACTATTATCTTGGCAAGAGGGAACTTTACCGAAATGGGAAGCAGTTCCATATTGATGTTTCTTCTTTTAAAGATCCCATCTTGGCGGTAGTAAAAGATATAGTGGAGAAAGTGGCTATTCATGATTGGCTATTAGTACCTGCCGAACAGGTCTGTGGCAACTATTCCCACGAAAGCGCTACCGCTATAATAGAAACGCGACCGTACGAAGGAAAGGAAGTTCCGCTTTGCCGGATAAGCGGAAATACACTGGAAGACGTTAAAGAACTTTATAATAAACTCCAGAAAGGAGAAATAAAACCTAAAAACTAAATTCCGAGAAGGAATTTAAAGAGCCCCGTTTTAAATGAGGCTCTTTTATTTTTTAGTGTAGTGTTGACTTTTTTAAGGATAATCTATAATATGACACCATCATAAAAAAGGAGGGCGCAATGGAACAAACGAGCGAGAAAACAAAAGAGCAAGGGTTGAATGAGAGGTGGGGCGAGATAAAAAAGGAACTGGAGAAGTATTTCTCTAGAACGCAAAGAAGGGAGATTTACTCGTTTCTTAGCAGGGGATTCTCTTTTCCGGGTAAAATCGCGATTGGAGAAATTTTTCTGACTGCAGCAAAACAGGGCAAATCTTTCAGCGATATTATGGTTGCCTGCGAGGGGCAGTATCACAGGACTTGGAGGGACCAAACCCCTTTTACTCAAAGAGGTAACCTCGATGCCGACCATAATGTCGGTGCAGAGAATCGTAAATCAGTTAATAATATTTACAAAAGTTTAGGGCTTTCGCCGTTTGGAGGATAGATAAATTACATAATAGGTGGCTCTGCTTCGGACGGAGCCACTTTTTATTTCACCTCTTGATTTTTTTATTTCATAGGGTATAATAAGAACAGATATTCTTTAAAATAACATTCACCCTCCTCATTGGTGCGGTGTCGCAGCAAGGATAATTTGGTAATCTACGCCTTACTGCGACACCCACCTTTTTATTTATACTCTTGCTTTTTCAGAGCATTTGAATATAATTGTCTTAGTATAAAAAATGGAGGTAGTACTTTGAACAACATAGAAACGAAACCAACTTTTCAAATAGGAATGGATGCTCTAACGGTTATCACAGAAATTATGAAGGTTAACCCAAGAATAGAATCCCTTAACTTCATTAGTTATAAACCCACACCCCACGACGATTTGGAGAAAAAAATAAAGAAAGAGTTTGTTAGTATGGAGAAGCGCCTCTTTCACGATCCAGACAAGACTGACAAAGCCAAAGTTCAATTAGAAAGAGATGGGCTAACAATCTCAAAATTACAAGAAATAATAGGGCGTTTGGGTGTCGGTTTTGTGCTGGCGATTCTATCCAACGTGGAAATAGACGGTAAAACTTTCCATATTCCAATGATGGATTTTGACTGCCAGAATTCAGAAGAGAGCATAAAAGAAATAAAACAATTTCTCCATAAAGCCGGACAAAAAGAAGGAGTAATTCTTTTTTCCGGAATGTCTTTCCATTATTACGGCAGCAGGTTGCTGGATGAAAAAGGTTTATTGAATTTTCTTGGCGATTGTCTTTTATCTGGCTTAACAGGACAAAGGTATATCGGCCACAGATTGAAAGAACAACGACTGATAATGCGTATTTCTTCTTGTCCATTGAGGCCAAGAGTGCCTTTTGTGGTATCAATTATCGGCGCGGCCCATTAGAGTCGCGCTTTTATTTTTGCTATAATAATAGAGGTCGAGGGAAAATTAAATTAATTAAGAAAATTAATCATCATGAAAGGCTACGTTACAAACATTGAAAAAGATTCATTGGAAAATTCAAACTTCCGCCAGGTTTTATATACCGCCAAAAACAGCCAGTTGGTTTTAATGAGTTTGAAACCGGGAGAAGAAATTGGAATGGAAATGCATACTTTGGACCAGTTTTTCCGCGTGGAACAAGGCGAGGGAAAAGCGATTTTAGACGGAGTGGAACATAAAATTGAAGACGGTTCGGCCATAGTTATTCCGGCCGGCACAAATCATAATATTATCAATACTTCATCGGACAAAGAAATGAAACTTTATACGATTTATTCTCCGCCGGAACACAAAGACGGGGTAGTGCGCGCCACCAAAGAGGAGGCCGAGGCAAATGAGGAGCATTTTGACGGTAAAGCCACGGAATAAAGAATAAGAGCGCCTTATTGAAATAAAAAACAGGGAGGGTATAATTAGGTATAATAATGCGAAAGATTACCAAAAAAGGAAAAAAGAAGACAGAAATTAAACAACTTCCTGTGGTGCCTGAAGCGGTCAAGAAGACAAAAATCAGGGTTATTGGCATTGGCGGCGGAGCAGGAAACATCGTTTCTGAAATCGCCTCTAGAATAGAGAAAGCCACTTTCGTGGCTGCCAACACCGACCCAAAGGCCCTGAGAACGGTAAGGAGAAAGGTTACCCGTTTTCAGTTCGGCCAAAGCTTGACTCACGGTTTAGGTACGGGCATGAATCCGGATTTGGGCCGGGAAGCGGCTTTAGATGAAAAAGATAAAATAAAAAAACTGCTGGAAGGCCAGGATTTGTGCATTATAATTGCCTGCTTGGGCGGCGGCACGGGCTCAGGCGCGGCCCCCATTTTCGCTAAAATCTCAAAATCCCTCGGGAATTTAACTTACGGTATTTTTACCCTGCCTTTTAAGTTTGAAGGAGATAAAAAAGTGGAAATCGCCAAAGAAGGATTGGAAAAAGTAAAAGGTTATTTAAACGCCTTTTCAGTTATTCCCAATGAAAGAGTTTTTCAGATTATTGATAAAAATACTCCTTTAAGGCAGGCGCTTTCGGTAATTAACAGAAGTTTAGCCGAGAGCTTGGAGGGTCTGATTGAAACCATTTATGAGCCGGGTTTGATTAATATTGATTTTGCCGACTTGAGAACGATTTTGGACGGCCGGGGAAGATTAGCCTATTTGAATTCAGTCTCCGTTCCCAGAAAAGAAGGGGCGAGCAAGGATTTAATCAACAAAGCCCTTAATTCTCCTTTATATCCTTACAGCATCAAAGGAGCCAAAGGAGTTTTGCTGAACATTGCCGGAGAAAAAGAATTGTCTCTGGCTGAAGTAAATCAGATTTCAAAAACCATCGCTGAAATGGTGAATCCGGAAGCGAAAATTATTTTCGGGATTTCCCAGGGCAAAAAATATTCTGACATAATCAAAACCTCTTTTCTGATTACGGGCTGCGGAATGAAACTTTTCCCGCAGTCAGCAAAATCAAAAAGAAAAAAGATTAAAAAAATCGCGCATCAGGAAAAATTAAGCAAGGAGCAGGTAAAAAAAACCGAGAAGAAACCGAAACAGCATCACAAAAAGAAAATTTCTCATAAAAAAATTGTAAAAAAGCCAATGGTTCACAAGCGGCGCAAACCGAAAAAACCCAGAAAACCCAGAAAGTCAAAACCCAATAAAACAAAAATTAAGAAACAAAAAACCGAATTAAAAACCACGCCCGTGGAAGTTCCTCCGCCATCGGAACCCGAAACGGTGAGAAAGAGCGCCCTCCAGATAAGAAGAGAAGCGGAGGAAGTTGAAAAAGAAATGCTGGAAAAAGAAAAATTCTGGGAAACACCCGCTTTTTTAAGAAAAAAATTAGCAAAGTAATAAAAGGTCAAATTTTTAACCATTATTAAAAATATGATTGAAACAACTAAAGATATTTTAAAGAAAATTTATCCGCCCCGGCCTTTAGATTCCAAGAAATACGACTTCGGCCTTTTAATCGTCATCGGCGGCTCTGATTTTTATTCCGGCTCGCCGGCTCTTTCATCCCTGGCCGCTTTTAAGTCCGGCGTTGATATGGTAAGAATTATCGCTCCCAAAAGAGCGGCTGACATTATAGCCAGTTTTTCTCCTCTTTTGGCTGCTTATCCTTTGGAAGGAAAATGGCTGGAAAGCAAGCACGTGGCCACTTTGCTTTCCATGACTGAGGCGGCGAAAGCCGTATCGCACGGAAAGACGGCGGTATTGATCGGCGGCGGAATAGGCAGGACCGAAGAAACTCAAGAAGCGACTTTAGAATATCTTTCCCAGGTTCAGGTTCCGGTAGTAATAGATGCTGACGCCATTCATGCTATAGGAAAAAATCCCGGGATAATTTCCGGAAGAAATTTTTTAATTACTCCTCATACTTATGAATTTTTCGTTTTAACGGGAAAAGAAATTTATCAGTTGCCCGACGATGAAAAAATAAAATTAGTGGAATCAGAAGCTTGCCGTTTAAAAACCACTATTTTGCTGAAAGGAAAGACGGACGTGATTTCCAACGGCAAAGACACCGCCATAGATAAAGCCGGTACTCCTTATATGACCGGAGGCGGTTCGGGCGATACTTTGGCCGGAATTTGTGGGGCTTTGGCAGCCCGGGGAATAAATGTTTTTGAGGCGGGTCAGGCAGGAGCGTATATCAACGGGAAGGCGGGCGAAGCGGCGGCTGCAAAATTAAAAGACGCTATGACAGCTATGGATTTAATTGAGGCGATTCCCGGAATAATTAACATTTAATTTGTAAATTATCAGTTCATATGGCTTCCGAATTCTACGATTTAGTTATTGTGGGTGGGGGACCGGCCGGTATCACGGCCGGTATTTATGCTGCGCGGCAAAGATTAAAAACCCTGCTGATTACCAAAACTTTCGCCGGTCAAATAGCCAGAAAGGCCGTGGCTATTGAAAATTATCCCGGTTTTGAATCAACTTCCGGTTTGGATTTGATGCAGAAATTTGAGACACAATTGAAAAAGCACAAAATTGATATTGAAATGAACTCGGTAAAAGAAATCAGAAAAAACGGCAAAGAATTCATAATTTTAACCGCCACAAGAAAAGAATTTCAGGCCCGAAGCATAATTATCGCTTCGGGAGCCGACCCCAGACCTTTGGAAGTACCGGGCGAAAAAGAATTTATCGGAAAAGGAGTTTCCTATTGCGTTGCCTGCGACGGTCCTTTATATGTTGGAAAAAAGGTAGTAATAATAGGCGGAGGTAATGCCGGTTTTGAAGCCGCTATTTCTTTATCTCATTACGTTGAGAAAATTTATATTTTAGAACACGGTTCCGAAGCAAAAGCCGATAAAGAAAATCAGGAAAAAGCCGGAAAAACGGGAAAGGTGGAAGTGATAACGTCGGCAGCGATAGAGAAAATTGAAGGAGAAAATTTTGTCAGTAAAGTGCTTTATCAGGACCTCAAATCAAAGGAAACCAAAGCCTTGAACGTGGAGGGCGTTTTTGTTGAAATCGGTTCCCAACCTGCCACTTCTTTCGTAAAAGATTTAGTTGATTTTAACGAAAAAGACGAGATTGTCGCCGATCCCTATACTGGGAAAACAAAAACCCCGGGCCTTTTTGCCGCCGGCGACGTTGATAACGTTCCTTACAAGCAGGTGGTAATCGCCGCCGGCGAAGGAGCGAAGGCGGCGATAGCCGCTTCCATTTATCTTCAAAATTCCAATTGAAGAATCTTTTAAGAAAAATGGCTGAAGATCCAAAAATAAAAAACATAAAAGCGAAAGAGATCTCAGATTCAAGAGGCAACCCCACGATAGAAGTAAATCTTCAGACAAACTTCGGAAACTTTAAAGCCTCTGTTCCTGCGGGCGTTTCAACCGGGAAATGCGAAGCGGTAAACGTTGATATTAAAAAAGCGGTTGAAAACGTAGAAAAAATCATCGCTCCTGAATTAAAAGACAAAGAATTACGAAGCCAAAAAGAAATTGATAAAACCTTGATTGAGCTAGATACTACTCAAAATAAATCGCGTTTGGGCGCCAACGCGATTTTAGGCGTTTCAATCGCGGCCTGCCGGGCCGCGGCCGTTTCTAAAAAAATTCCCTTATACCAATATATTTCGCAAATTGCGGAGGACATTCCTTCGCAGGTTTTGCCGAAGCCTTCGTTTAATATGTTTGAAGGCGGGAAACACGGCGAAGAAAGCATCAGTTTTCAGGAATTTATGCTTATCCCACAAAAGGATACTTTTAAGGAAAATCTGGAAGCAGGGAAAAAGATATATAAAAAACTGGGAGATATTTTGAAAAATAAATTCAAGGAAGTTAAATTAAGCTCTGAAGGGGCGCTGACTACTTCGGTCGGGAAAATTACGGAAGTTTTAGATTTAATTTTGGAGGCGGCGGAAAAAACAGGTGAAAAAGATAACGTTAAAATTGCAATAGACGCCGCAGCGTCGGAATTTTTTCAGGATAGCAGCTACAAAGTAGACGGAAGATATCTTTCCAAGAAGGAATTAAAGGAGTTTTACAAAGATTTAGTTGCAAAATACCCAGTTGTTTCAATCGAAGATCCGTTTTATGAAGAAGATTTTGAAAGCTTCTCGGAGCTTAAAGAAGAAATAGGGGATAAGGTCCTGATTTTCGGCGATGACCTGACGGTTTCCAATGCCAGAAGGATAAATCTGGCCGAAGAAAATAATTCCTGTTCCGGTTTGCTTTTAAAACCCAATCAGATAGGAACAATTACGGAAACAATTGAAGCGGCGAAATTAGCAAAATCATACGGTTGGAAAATTATGGTATCAAACCGGGGCGGCGAGACGGAAGATGATTTTATCGCCGACTTGGCGGTCGGCGTCGGAGCCGAGTTTATTAAATCGGGCGCTCCCTTTACCAAAGAAAGAATGGCAAAATATAATAGATTATTGGAAATAGAAAAAGAAATAAAAAATGAGTAAATTAATTTTACTTCGTCATCTTCAATCGCAATGGAACAAAGAAAACCGCTTTACCGGCTGGACCGATGTTTCTTTGAGCGAAGAGGGAATTAAAAGCGCCAAAGAGGTGGCGGGAAAACTGGCTGGTTTTAAGATTGATAAAGTTTATACTTCGCCCTTAATCAGGAACAAAGAAACGGTTTCTTTAATTTTGGAAAATCTCGGCAAAAAAGATTTGCCGCTTGTTGTTGACAAGGCCTTAGATGAAAGAAATTACGGCAAGTTGCAGGGATTAAATAAGGATGAAATGAAAAAGAAATACGGAGAGAAACAGGTTAAATTATGGAGAAGGAGTTGGGACCAGGCGCCGCCGGAAGGAGAAAGTTTAAAAGATGTTTTTGACAGAGCCGTGCCTTTTTATAAAAAATACGTTGAGAAAGACCTAAAAGAAAGAAAAAACGTTCTGGTTGTCGCCAGTCATAACTCTTTGCGGGCTTTGGTAAAATATCTGGAAAACATTTCCGACGAAGACATTATTAATTTAGAAATGCCGACAGGGAGCCTAAAAGAATACGATTTTTAAGACTTGACAAGTCCTCCCAAGAAATCTAATATATAGATATTCATCTATATATTTTTTTAATCCGATGAAAAAGATAAAAAATTGTTCAAATTGTCTTACTTTGCTCGGAGACAACACCAGAACCAAAATAATCCAGCACTTAAAAAAGAAGTCCAGTCGGGTTTCCGACATTGGGGCG
>MHLY01000009.1:12318-18752 GCA_001821455.1 Candidatus Nealsonbacteria bacterium RBG_13_42_11 | reverse complement strand
TTGAGCCGCTTTTGCACGGCGGCGGCCAGGAAATGGGGTTGCGGTCCTCAACCGTCAATGTTCCGGCAATTGTCGGCTTTGCCGAGGCCTGCAAAATCGCCAAAAGGGAAATGAAAAAAGAAAACGAAAGAATCAGAAGATTAAGAGATAAATTAATAAAGGGAGTTTTAAAGAATATCCCGGCTGCTTATCTGAACGGCCATCCCCAGAAAAGATTAGCCAATAACGCCAATTTTTGGTTTAAATCCGCTGAAGGAGAAGCGATTGTTGTCCAGATGGATTTAATGGGAATTGCCGCCTCAACCGGTTCCGCCTGTTCTTCAGTAAAACTGAAGCCAAGCCCTGTTTTAACGGCCATCGGGTTAAAAGACGAGCAGGCCCACGGCTCTTTAAGATTAACCTTGGGCAGATGGACGAAAGATTCGGAAATAAATTATGTTTTAAGGGTTCTGCCGGAAATAATTAAAAAATTAAGAAAAATATCAGGAAAAGCATGAAACCATATTATTCAAAAGAGGTAATAAAAAGATTTACCAATCCGAAAAACTTCGGGGAAATTAAGAATGCCGACGGAATCGGCCGGGTTGGCAATCCCAGATGCGGGGACATTATGAAGTTATATATAAAAGTGGAGAAAAAGGGCTCCAAAGAAATTATTGAGGATATTAAGTTTTATACTCTGGGATGCGCCGCCGCCATTGCCACTTCTGATATGATTTGCGATTTGGTAAAAGGCAAAACCTTAAAAGACGCTCTCAAAGTCGGCTACAAAGACGTAGTGGGCAGATTGGGTTATCTGCCTGAAATTAAAATTCACTGCTCTTATTTGGCCCAGCAGGGGTTAAGAGCAGCGCTTGAAAATTACCATGGGAAAAAAGCAAAAAAGAAATAAAAGAATAGCGGTGGCATTGTCAGGCGGCGTTGATTCCAGCGTGGCGGCGGCCCTGTTAAAACGGGCCGGTTCCGAGATTGTAGGAGTTTTTATGAAGCTTAATAATTTTTCATCGGAATCCGAGAAAAGGGCCAGAAAAGTGGCAGAAATCCTGAAAATCCCTTTTTCAGTTTTAGATTTGAGAAAGGAATTTAAAAAAAGAGTAATTGATGATTTCTTGAAAGAGTATAAAAAAGGGCTGACCCCCAATCCCTGCGTAGTTTGCAACAAGGAAATTAAATTCGGGCTTTTGCTGGAAAAAGCGTTAAAATTGGGAGCCGACTTTGTCGCCACGGGCCATTACGTCAGAAAGACGGGAAACAAATTATTAAAAGGCAAAGACAAAGAAAAAGACCAAAGTTATTTTTTATGGCAATTAACTCAAAAGCAATTAAAGAGAGTTATGTTTCCGGTTGGAAATTATACCAGAATGGAAGTTGAAAATTTGGCAAAGAAATTCAAATTACCCTTCGGTAAAGTTAAAAAATCACAAGAAATTTGTTTTATTTCAAAAACGATTGAAGATTTTTTAAAGCGATATCTTAAATTAAAACCAGGCGATATTCTTAATAAAGAAGGAAAAGTTTCGGGTCGTCATCAGGGACTATTTCTTTACACTATCGGCCAGAGAAAGGGAATTGGTTTGCCTCAAGGCCCTTATTACGTTTTAAATAAAAATTTAAAAAAGAACGCCTTGATTGTTACTGAAAACGAAAAAGATTTACTAAAGAAAGAATTATTTGTTAAAAACGTAAATTGGATTTCGGGCAAGAAACCGAAACTTCCCCTTAAGGTAATGGCAAAAATTCGCTATCGCCACCAGTCCGCTCCGGCCACAATGTACAAAATACCTGATACTAAATACAGGGTACTATTCAGCTCGCCGCAGCGAGCCGTTACTCCCGGCCAGTCAGCGGTATTTTACCGGGGAGAGGAACTTTTAGGAGGAGGAATAATCTGCTAAAATATTTAATATGAATAAGACGAAAAAGATAATCTTTTTTTCAGCAGCAATCCTTTTCTTGATTTTTGGAGCGGGTAAATTTTGTTCAGCCCAACAAATCGAAATTAATTTTTTTTACAGCAATCTTTGCGCTTTTTGCTCTCAGGAGAAAATATTTTTAGACAATTTAAGCGAAAAGTACCCGGAAATTAAAATTAACAGATACGAAATAATTGATGTTTTCGAAAACCAGAAACTTTTAGCTGATTTTTATAAAAACTATAAAGTTTCTGAAAGCGAAATGGGGCTTATTCCCGTAACTTTTTTATTGGAAAGATATTTTGTCGGATTCAGCGAGCCAATCGGCAAAGAAATAGAAATGTGCCTGGGAGACTGTTTTTCGCAGGGAGAAACTTCTCAAACAATAACAGTTCCTTTTTTAGGCAATATTGATATTTCAAAAATGTCTCTGCCGGTTTTGACAATATCTTTGGGAGCCGTTGACGGCTTGAATCCCTGCGCCATGTGGATTTTGGTGTTTTTAATAGCCCTTTTAATAAATACCCGCTCGCGGAAAAGGATGTGGCTTATTGGGGGAACTTTTGTGCTGGCTTCAGGAATCGTCTATTATTTAATTTTAGCCGCGTGGTTAAATTTGTTTTTAGCGATAAGTTATGTAAGCCTGACAAGGATGATAATAGGTATTTTCGCCTTAGCTGTTGGTGTTTGGCAAATTAAAAATTTCATTACCTATCATCCAGGCGTTTGCAAAATTATCGGCATTAAATCAAAAATAGAAACCCGCTTTAAGGAAAAGGCGGAGAAAATCGTCAATTCTCCTTTCAGTTTGGGAGTTATCGGAGGATTAATTCTTTTGGCTTTTGGCGTAAATTTAATTGAATTTTTTTGTTCAGCGGGAATACCGGCTATTTATACCAGAATTCTGGCTTTAAGCGATCTTCCGGCCTTGAGCTATTATCTTTATCTCCTGCTTTACACAATTATATTTATGATAGACGATGTGATAATATTTTCTTTGGCAATAATAACTTTGTCTAGAATAAGCACGGCTGAAAAATACAGTTACTGGGCTACATTAATCGGGGGACTGTTGATATTAATTCTCGGCTTACTGCTTATATTCAAGCCGGAGATTTTGATGTTCAGTTAAATTTGGAATGATTCAGTATTAAAGGTATAATAAATAAAATTTAAAAATAATTAAAAAGGTCGTTTTTATTAATTAATTAAATTATTCTAAAAATGAATTCTAATTTAAAAAATAAAGTCGCCATCATTACCGGAGCCCGAAGGGGAATGGGCAAAGCCGACGCTTTGCTTTTATCCCAAGTCGGCGCCAAAGTCGTAGTGGCTGATATTTCCCAGGAAGAATGCCAATTGGTGGCAGATGAGATCAAGAAAAACGGCGGAGAAGCGCTGGCTATAAAGTGCGATGTGACGAATAAAAAAGAAATTGAGGAGATGGTTAAAAAAACCGTTGAGAAATTCGGCCAGGTGGACATTCTGGTAAATAACGCCGGCATCTGCGAATTCAAACCGTTTTTGGAGATGACCGAGGAAGAGTGGAAAAAAACGTTGGATATCAATCTGAAAGGTTACTTTCTTTGCGCCCAGGCCTGTGCTAAAGAAATGGCCAAACAAAAATCGGGCGTGATTGTAAATATCGCTTCCGTAGTTATGGGACAAATAGGCAAGGGTATGGCAGGTTTAGCTCATTACTCGGCTTCTAAGGGTGGAATAGCCGCTTTGACTAAAACTCTGGCTTTGGAATTGGCTCCATACAATATCAGAGTTAATACTATTGCCCCCGGCGCTATTGATACGCCCATGGCTGCTTCATCTAAAATTGATCCTAAAATGCTGGAAGCGACATTAGCCATGATTCCTCTTCACAGAATGGGCAAACCGGAAGAAATTGCCAGCACTGTTTTGTTCTTAGCTTCCGAAGATTCGTCCTACATTACCGGTTCCATTATTGTTGTTGACGGCGGTTGGCTCGCTTAATTTAATGAAAATTACAAAAGACACGACTTTAGCGAAAATTATAGGGGATGAAAAGATTAGGGAAGTTTTGGTAAAATACCGCTTGCCCTGTTTGACTTGCCCTTTTGCGGAATCGGAAATGGAAAATCTGAAAATCGGGGAAATCTGCAAAATGTACGGCATTAATCTTAAATCCCTGCTTAGAGACATTAACGGGGTTTACAAAAATTAATTTTTGTGGTAAGATGCAGGATATGTTAAAGAAACTTTTAATACCTACAGCCGTTATTATTGTAATCGTCTTAATCGGCGGAGCTTTTTTGCTTGGCCAGAAAGGAATCTTATTTAAATCAGGTTTTTCGGGCCAGGAAGTCGCGGAAAAAGTAATAAAATACATCAGCGATAACGGAGGTACGGCTTCTTTAGTAAGCATCACAGATAAGGGCGGCGTTTATGAAATCCGGCTAAAAATAGGCAGCCAGGAATACGATACTTATGCGACAAAAGACGGAACGCTTTTGTTTCCCGAAGGATACAGCTTAAGCGCCACATCAACTCAGAACGACGCCAGTACTGAAGTGGAAAAGAAAGATACGCCGGATGTTAAATTATTTATCATGTCCTATTGCCCTTACGGTTTGCAGGCTCAAAAAATGTTCTTGCCGGTTTATGATTTATTGAAGAATAAAGCCAATATGGGCATTTATTTTGTTGATTATATTATGCATGAAAAGAAAGAAATTGACGAAAATCTGAATCAATATTGCGTTCAGAAAAATGAAAAAGACAAATTCAGCAATTACTTGAGCTGTTTCGTTCAAAGCGGAGATTCTCAAAAATGTCTTTCTGAGACTGGCATAGACCAGACAAAATTATCTTCCTGTATATCAGAGACCGATGCCCAATATAAAATTTACAGCCAATATAACGATAAGAGCACCTGGTTGAACGGAAGTTTTCCGAAGTTTGACGTCAACTCCGACCTTAATGAAAAATATGGCGTTGGAGGTTCTCCAACCATAGTAATCAACGATAAAGTTGTAAATATCAGCCCGCGTTCTCCGGAAAAATTCAAGGAAACGGTTTGCAGCGCTTTTAATAACGCGCCGGCCGAATGCTCCCAGACTCTTTCCAGCGATGCAGCTTCCACCGGCATTGGCGGAGGAACTGATAATTCCGGCAGCACCGGAGGCTGCGGCGAGTAGCATAAAATTACACAATAACATGACTGTAAAAGTTTATACTACGCCGGCCTGTCCTTATTGCTTTACCCTGAAGGAATTTTTTAAAGAGAATAATGTTTCTTTTGAAGATATTGATGTTTCAAAAGATATTAAAGCCCGGGACGAAATAATAAAAAAAACAGGCAAAATGGAAATGCCGGTGATTGATATTGACGGGGAAATAATAATCGGTTTTGACAGGGGAAAAATTATAAAACTTTTAGGCATTAAAGAATAAATTTCATATTCTATGATTAAAATCGCCATTAATGGTTTCGGAAGAATCGGCCGGCCCACCTTAAGGAGAATTTTGGATAATCACCCGGATTTAGAAGTGGTGGCGATTAATGACTTATCCGATGCCAAAACTCTGGCCTATCTTTTAAGATACGATTCCTTATACGGGATTTATAATAAAACAATAAAATGTACCGATAATGAACTGTTGATTGACGGTACGCAAAAAGGCGGAAAAATTAAAATTTTAAAAGAAACCGACCCGGCAAAATTGCCTTGGAAGGAATTAGGAATAGACATAGTTTTGGAATGCACCGGCAATTTTACGGAAATTGAAGACGCCAAAAAACATTTACAAGCCGGAGCAAAAAAAGTAATCATTTCGGCGCCGTCAAAATCAAAGGAAGTGAAAACCTTTGTTCTGGGAGTAAATGAGGAAAAATACGACTCCAAGAAGGACGACGTGATTTCTATGGCTTCCTGTACCACTAATTGTCTGGCGCCCGTTGCCAAAATATTAAACGATAACTTAAAAATAGAAAGGGGATTTATGACCACCTGCCACAGTTATACCAACGACCAGAAAATTCTTGATTTAGCCCACAAGGATTTAAGAAGGGCGCGGGCCGCGGCCTTAAATATTATTCCGACCAGTACGGGAGCGGCCTCGGCCATCGGCAAGGTGATTCCCGAATTGGAAGGAAAATTGGACGGCGTTGCTTTCAGGGTTCCCACTCCCACGGTTTCAATTCTTGATTTAATCTGTTTGGTAGGAAAAGCAACCAACTCAGAAGAAGTCAATTATTTATTCAAAAAGGCGTCGCAAAAAAAAGAATTGCAGGGAATTTTAGGAATAGAAGACGCTTTGTTGGTTTCTTCCGACTACAAAGGAAATTCTTTTTCCGCAGTAGTTGATGCCGGGTTAACCATGGTCCAGGAAAACTTGGTTAAAATCGTTGCCTGGTACGATAATGAATGGGGCTATGCCTGTCGCTTAGCGGAGTTCGCTGAATATATAGGGAAGAAAATGTAATTTTAAGATATTTTTAACGAAAATTATCGGGGTTTTGCCCCGATTTTTAATTTAAGGTATACT
>MHLY01000009.1:3820-12299 GCA_001821455.1 Candidatus Nealsonbacteria bacterium RBG_13_42_11 | reverse complement strand
GGAGAATTGCCTGGATAGAAACCTTAAAGAAAACGGAAATAAAATAGCTTTGATTTGGGAACCCGAGCCCGTTACCGAAAAACCAATATTCTTAACTTACGGAGAAATGTTCTCCGCGGTATGCAAGCTTGCTAACGCTCTTTTGAAATTAGGAGTTAAAAAAGGGGACAGAGTGGGAATTTATTTGCCGATGATTCCCGAAGTCATAATTTCAATGCTGGCCTGCGCCAGAATCGGAGCCATACATTCCGTGGTTTTTTCCGCTTTCAGCCCAGCCGCCCTTAAAGTGAGATTGGAAGATACCGAAGCCAAGGTTTTGATCACGGCTGACGGCTATTTCAGAAGGGGCCAGGTCATTAATTTAAAATCAAACGCAGATGAGGGTATAAAAGAAACAAAAGTTGAAAAAGTCATTGTGGTAAAAAGAACGGCTAATCCCGTAAACTGGCAGGAAAACAGGGATTTCTGGTACGAAGATTTGGTGAAAGATGAAAAAGATTTTTGCGAGCCGGTTTTTATAGACAGCGAAGATGAATTATTTGTTCTTTATACATCAGGTTCCACAGGAAAACCAAAAGGAGTTGTTCATACCTGCGGAGGTTACGCGGTTCAGTCAAAGTTCACCGGGAAATGGATATTTGATTGGAAAGACACGGATATTTTTTGGTCTACTTCTGATATGGGCTGGATTACGGGCCACACTTATTCCTGCTACGCGCCGCTTTTGAACGGAATAACTTTTTTAATTTTTGAAGGAGCGCCGGATTTCCCGACGCCGGAACGCTGGGCTCAGATTATTGAAAAACACAAAATCACGATTTTTTATACCGCTCCTACGGCCATCAGAATGTTTGAGAAATACGGAACAGAAATTTTAAAAAAATACAATTTTGAAACTTTGCGGCTGCTGGGTTCGGTAGGCGAGCCGATTGATGAGGCGGCCTGGCTCTGGTATTTTAAAAATGTAGGGAAAGAAAGGTGTCCTATTGTTGATACTTGGTGGCAGACGGAAACCGGCGGGATTTTAATCACTTCTTTGCCCGGGATGGGTCCTTTCAAACCTTCTTTTACGGGAATTCCTTTTCCCGGAATAAAATTTGATATTCTGGACGATAAGGGAAAATCCTGTGCAGCCAAAAAAGAAGGAAACCTGGTTTTGCTTCCTCCTTTCTCACCCGGACTTTTAAGGGGAATTTACAAAAATCCGGAGAAATATCTGGAAACCTACTGGAGCCAATACGGGAAAGATACTTATTTTACTTCCGACGCCGCGATAAAAGATGAAAACGGCCTTATCAGGATTGTCGGTCGGGTTGACGATGTCATTAAAGTGGCGGGCCATAGAATAACTACCGGAGAATTGGAAAACGCGATAAACAGCCACCCCGAAATTTCTGAATCAGCGGTCGTCGGAATCCCCGATGAAATCAGGGGGGAAGTGCCGCTGGCTTTCGTTTCCTATAAAGGAGACAGGAATCCGGAGGAACTGAAAAAGGAAATAATAGACCAGATTAAAAAAGAAATAGGGCCTGTCGCTTTGCCAAAAGAAGTTTATCTGGTGGAAGATTTACCAAAAACAAGATCAGGTAAAATTATGAGAAGAATTTTGAAAAGATTATTTACAGGCGAGGAATTAGGCGACCTTTCCACTTTATCCAATCCCGAAAGCGTGGAAAAGATTAAAAATATCATTAAAAAATGATAGATAAAACTTCAAAATTCATTCTTTGGTTCAAAGACATTTCTTCAAAGAGTTTGCCTTTGGTGGGAGGGAAAAACGCTTCTTTGGGAGAGATGTTTTCCAGCCTGACAAGAAAAGGAATTAACGTTCCCGACGGTTTTGCTTTTACCAGTCAGGCCTATTGGTATTATCTGAAATTCAATAAAATTGATAAAAAATTACAAGAAATTTTTAAGAAACTTAGACCAAACAACCTTAAATCTCTGGCCGCGACCGGAAAAGCCGCCCGAGAACTGATTTTAGATTCGGAGTTCCCCAAAGACCTAAAAAAGGAAATTATAAAGGCGTATCTTAAACTTTCTGAAAAATACGGAGTATCAAATGCCGACGTGGCGGTAAGAACTTCGGGCGTGGCCGAAGATCAGCCTAATGCCTCTTTTGCCGGACAATTCGAAACTTATTTGAATGTTTTCGGCGAAAAAAACTTAATGGCAGCGATTAAAAAAACATTATCTTCCAACTTTAACGACCGGGCGATTTCTTATCGCGAAGAAAAAGGAATTTCCCAGTTAAAATTTGCCCTTTCCATAGGAATTCAAAAAATGGTGAGAAGCGACCTCGCTTCCTCGGGAATAATTTTTACCCTGGACACGGAGTCAGGATTCAGGAATGTTATTTTAATTAATTCAATTTTCGGCATAGGCGAGATGATTGTTAAGGGCAAGATTACGCCTGATGAGTTTTGTGTTTTCAAACCGACCTTTCGTCAGGGTTTTAAATCCATCATCACTAAAAAATTAGGGCGAAAGGACAGGAAATATATTTATAAGAAAAACGGAGGATTAAAAGAGGTTGCAGTTTCCAAAAACCAAAAAACAAGGTTTTCTTTAAGCGAAAAAGAAGTTTTGAAACTGGCCCATTGGGCTATGATTATTGAAGACCATTATAAAAATCCCCAAGACATTGAGTGGGCGAAAGATGGAAAAACAGGGGATTTATTTATTGTTCAGTCAAGACCGGAAACCGTCTACAGGAAGAGAATTGCCAGTTTTTACGAGGAATACGAAATCAAAACTAAAAAGCCGCCGGTTTTAACCGGCATTGCCGTCGGAAACAAGATTGGCAAGGGCAAGGTAAGGGTAATCCCCGCCATTTCAAAAAGCAAAGAATTCAAAGAGGGAGAAGTATTGGTTACCAGAATGACTGATCCTGATTGGGTTCCGGTAATGAGAATGGCTTCGGCAATTATTACTAATGAGGGTGGTAGAACTTGCCACGCGGCAATTGTTTCCCGGGAATTAGGGGTTCCGGCCATCGTCGGAGCTAAAACGGCAAATCACATCTTAAAAACAGGGGACATGGTTACTGTTGATTGCAGTAGCGGTCAGGGCAAGGTGTTTTCAGGGGATATACCTTTTAAGATTAAAAGATACGATTTGAAAAAGATTCCCAAATTGAAAACAAAAATTATGATAAATATCGGCGCGCCCGACATTGCTTTCAAAACCTCGTTTTTGCCGAATGACGGCGTAGGGCTGGCCCGGATTGAGTTTATTCTGGCGGAAAAGATCAGAATTCATCCTTTGGCGCTTCTCCATTATAATAAACTTAAGAATAAGAAAGTAAAATCAGAAATTAATAATTTAACCTTCGGCTTCAAAGATAAAAAACAGTATTTTGTTGAAAAACTGGCTGAGGGCATTTCCCAGATTGCCGCCGCTTTTTATCCCAAGCCGGTAATTGTCAGATTTTCCGACTTCAAATCAAATGAATATGCCCGGCTGATTGGCGGGGAACCTTTTGAGCCCCAAGAAGCAAATCCGATGATGGGATGGCGGGGCGCCTCCCGATATTACGACGAAAAATTCAAGCCGGCTTTTGAGATGGAAATTAAGGCCATAAAAAAAGTAAGAGAGGTTTTCGGCCTTAAAAACGTTTGGGTGATGGTGCCTTTTTGCCGGACGGTTGAGGAGGGTAAGAAAGTTCTGGATTTAATTAAAAAATCCGGCCTGGAAAAAGGGAAAGACGGCCTGAAGGTTATCGTGATGTGTGAAATTCCCTCAAATGTTATTTTAGCGGAAAAGTTTTTAGATATTTTTGACGGCATGAGTATAGGTAGTAACGATCTAACCCAATTAGTTCTGGGTTTGGACAGGGATTCGTCTTTAGTTTCTAAAGCCGGGGACGAAAGAGACGAGGCGGTGAAAATAATGATAAAAAAGGTCATTGAGGTTTGCAAGAAGAGGAAAAAATACATTGGCATTTGCGGTCAGGCGCCCTCGGACTATCTGGAATTCGCCGAATTTCTGGTGAAAAACGGGATGGAATCAATTTCTCTGAATCCCGATACGGTAGTAAAAACAATAATTAAAATAGGAAAAAAAGATTAATATGTTTGATATAATTACTTTCGGTTCGGCCAGTCAGGATATTTTCATCAGTTCAAAAAAGTTTTTGCCCAGAAAAGGCAAGATTTTTACTGCGGGAAAAGGAATTTTTTTGGATGCGGGCGCTAAAATTGAGGCCGAAAACATGTTTTTTACTTCAGGCGGCGGCGGGACGAATACGGCAGCTACTTTTGTTAAGCAGGGATTCAAGGTTTCTTACTGCGGCATGGTGGGAAACGATTGTTTCGGCAATCTGATAATGCAGGAACTTAAGAAATGGAAAATCGATACCAGTTTTCTCAAAAAAACAGATAAAAAACCCACGAATACTTCGGTTTTCTTAACTTATCCCGGAAAGGACAGAACAATTCTGGTTTATCGGGGCGCGTCGGATCTTCTGGCAAAAAAAGACATTCCCTGGCAGAAAATAAAAAATACCAAGTGGTTTTATTTGGCTCCTTTTGCAGGGAAAATGGCTAATTTAACGGAAGGTTTGGTTAATTTTGCCAAGAAAAATAAAATTAAAATCGCTTTTAATCCCGGCTACAACCAACTAACTCTGCCCCGCAAAGTTTTGGAAAGAATTCTGGCAAAAGTTGACATTCTGATTTTAAACCGGGAGGAAGCTTCCCGGCTGACTAAAATTCCTTATCAAAAAGAAAAAGAAATTTTCCGAAAATTAGACAAACTGGTTGAAGGCATTTGTATTATGACAAAAGGAAAAGAAGGAGCAGTAGTCTCGGACGGCCGCTATCTTTTTCGTGCGCCATCATTAGGGTTTAGGGGCGTTGACGCCACCGGCGCTGGCGATTCTTTCGGCGCGGGTTTTGTCGCGGGCATGATTAAAAAAAACGATATTGTTTATGCTATTCAATTGGCTATGGCCAATTCATCTTTTAATATCAGAAAATTCGGAGCCAAAGAAGGCATATTGTCAAAAGGGCAAAAGTGGCCAAAAGTTAAGGTTTTTAAAGAATCATGTCATAAAAATAATTTATGCCAAATAAAAATTTAATATTCAAAATCTTAAAAAAAGCGCAGAAAGAAAAATTTGCCGTCGGCCAGTTTAATATTTCTAATTTAGAAACCATCAAAGCCATAGTTCAAGCAGCCCAAAAACTGAAAAGTCCGGTAATTATCGGCACTTCCGAAGGCGAGAGCAAGTTTATTGATTTAGACCAGGCCGTGGCTCTAATTCGGTCTTTCAGGGAAGAAACCGGCTTGCCGCTATTTTTAAATCTTGACCACGGCAAAAGTTCCGAGTATATTAAAGAAGCGGTTGATTCGGGTTATGATGCGGTTCATTTCGACGGTTCTAAGCTCTCTTTGGAAGAAAACATTAAGACCGCCAAAGAGATAGTAAAATACGCTCACAAAAAAGAAATTTTAACGGAAGGCGAAATCAGTTTTATCGGCGGCGCTTCCGAGGTTCTGGAAAAAATACCCGAAATTAAAGAGGAAGATTTAACCGACCCAGAAGAAGCGTTGAGATTCATAACAGAAACAGGAGTTGACAGTTTGGCAATTAATGTCGGCACGTTTCACGGGGTTGACGTTTTCGGTAAAAAACCTCATATTAATCTTCAGAGATTGAAAGAAATAAAAAATAAAGTGGGGGATAAGGTGTTTTTGGTTCTCCACGGCGGTTCCGGAGTGCCGGAAGAAGACATAAAAGAAGCCATAGAATCGGGAATCGTGAAAATCAACATCAATACCGAATTAAGACTGGCTTTCACCAATACCTTAAAGAAAATTTTAGAAGAAAATCCCAAAGAAACCACGCCCTATAAATACATGCCAAAAGTAATTGAAGAGGTTCAAAAAGTGGTTGAAGAAAAAATCCAATTATTCGGCTCCGCGAATAAAATCTAAGAAATTTATGATCAATTTAGAAGCCAAAATCAGAAAAGAAACCGGAAAAAAAGTAAAAAGTTTGAGAAAAAAGGGAATAATCCCGGCTGTTTTATATGGGCCGAAAACCGAGACCCTTTCTTTAGAGGTGAATCAAAAAGAATTTGAAAAGGTTTTTCGGGAAGCCGGAGAAAGTTCCTTAATCCAGCTGTCGGTTGGCTCGAAGAAATTTTTAACTCTAATTCATGCCTTGGAAACAGACGCTATTTTGCAAAAACCGATTCACATTGATTTTTACCAGCCGCGGCTTGATGAAGAAATTACGGTTGTCATCCCGCTTGTCTTTGAGGGCGAAGCGCCGGCAGCGAAAGAACTGGGCGGTACTCTTGTAAAAAACATCCACGAACTGGAAGTGAAAGCCCTGCCGCAGCATCTGCCCCATGAGATCAAAGTCAATATTGAAAAATTAAAAACCTTTGAAGACGCAGTTTTAATCAAGGACTTAATCATTCCTTCCGAAGTTAAGGTTATAAAGGGCCAGGAAGAAATTATCGCCTTAGTCACGCCGATAGAAAAAGTAGAAGAAGAATTGGCTAAGCCTGTTGAGGAAAAAGTGGAAGAGGTAGTAAAAGTTGAAAAGGAAAAGAAAGAAGAAGTAGAGGAAGCGGTTGCCGAGAAAAAACCAACCAAGGAAAGTCCAAATGTTAAATAACATTTTTAAACCAAAAGTTAGGAAAACACAACCCTTAGGTTGTGTTTTCTTCATTTTACTTTTGGTTTTTTTGTTTTCTTCTCTCGTTTTATTAAAACAGGCCGTCTTAGCAGAAGATTCTTCCCCAGAAGAAAACTCATCCTCAACGGAAAATGCTTCTCTGGCAACTAATCTTCCTTCTGAAGAGCGCCAGGCCCTAGAACAGGAACTCAAAGAGCTGGAAGAACAGATTGCCAAATACGAACAGGACATTACCAAGACCGCCGAAGAAAAGAAAACCCTTACAAACCAAATTTCTGTTTTAAAACAGCAAATTAGCAAATTAACTCTCCAGATCCAGCAGAGCAACGTCATGATAAAAGATCTGACCTTGCAAATAGGGGACACTGAATATTCAATAACTCAGACTTCCCTGAAAATAGACGATTCCAAAATTAAATTAGCCGAGGTTTTAAGAACGGTTTATGAAGAAGACCAGAAATCTCTTATTGAATTATTGCTTACTGAACAGGAACTTTCTGATTTTTTTGACAATCTGGTTTCTCTTGAGCAGTTGTCGGTTAAAACCGAGGAACTTTTAAAGGGAATTAAAAATTTAAAGGTAACATTGGAGGGGCAAAAGGAATCTTTAGATGATGAAAAAGGCGATTTGGAAACTGTGGTAAAAATGAAAACCCTGCAAAAAAAGGAAAACGAAACCACTCAGCAACAAACTAATTCTTATCTGAAACTGACTGAAGCCCAGTACCAGGAGCAGTTAAAAAAGAAAACCGAAGTGGAAAAAAGAGCCGCCGAAATTAAAGCCAGAATTTTTGAATTAATCGGCGTGCCGGAAGCCCCGACCTTCGGCGAGGCTTATGATATGGCAAAATCGGTTGAAACCATGACCGGTGTGAGACCCGCTTTCTTATTAGCCGTTCTGACCCAGGAGTCAAATATCGGGAAGAACGTGGGCCAGTGCTTTTTAAAGGATAAAACAACCGGTTCAGGAGTTGTGGCCTTCAACGGAAAAGCAGTTGAGAGAGTCATGAAACCATCGCGGGACGTTGCGCCCTTTTTTGAAATCACTCAGGAATTGGGCCGGGACCCCTACAACACTCCGGTTTCCTGCCCGATGAGTTTTGGATACGGCGGAGCCATGGGGCCCGCTCAATTCATTCCTTCTACTTGGAAAATGTATAAAAACGAATTAAAAGAACTGACAGGAAGGGCGGCCGACCCATGGAACATTAAAGATGCTTTTTTGGCCGCCGCTTTATATCTGAAAAAATACGGCGCGGCAAAACAAGATTACAATTCCGAATGGAGATCATCCCTGGTTTATTTTTCAGGCAGCGTTAATACGGCCTATCGTTTTTACGCGGATTCGGTAATGAAAATTGCTGCCCAATATGAGGAGGATATTAAAGAGATTGAAGCGACTCAGTGATTTTGTCCAATTTTCCCTCCATAATTGCTTCAATATTGTGAAAACTTTTTTTAATTCTGTGGTCGGTGACTCTGTCCTGGGGAAAATTATACGTACGTATTTTCTCCGCCCTTTTCGCTTGGCCTATTTGGGAGCGTCTTTTACTCGTGATTTTATCCGTTTCTTCAGTTTCTCTTTTTTCTAAAATTCTCGCTGCCAAAATGCTCATGGCGTTTTCTTTATTTTGCTGCAGGTTTCTTTCCGTTTGGGAAGTAACAACCAGGCCCGTAGGCAGATGAGTAATTCTGATAGCGGTCATTCTTTTATTCACGTACTGGCCGCCCGGCCCCGATGACTTATAGACATCAACTTTTAAATCATTCGGATTGATTTTAATCTCTGATTTATTGGGCTTGGGCAATACCGCAACCGAAACGGTT
>MHLY01000009.1:196-3798 GCA_001821455.1 Candidatus Nealsonbacteria bacterium RBG_13_42_11 | reverse complement strand
TTTCAGTTGTCGGTATTCTTTGGACCCGGTGGATGCCGGCCTCATACTTCATTTTTGAAAAAACGTCTTTGCCAGCCGTTTCAAAAACAATTTCCTTAAAACCGCCGATTTCCGTAACATGGGAATCCAGAAGTTTTTGCTTCCAATTTTGGAGAGCGGCGTATTTGGAATACATTTTAAACAAATCAGCGACAAACAGAGCCGCCTCATCTCCGCCGGTGCCCGCCCTTATTTCCACGATTACCGAACCTGTCTTTTCTTTTTCTTCATCGGGTTCTTCCTCGGGTTCGGAAAGCAGTTTTTCCAATTCCTCTTCCAGGATTTTTTCTTTATCTTTCAACTCAAGGATTTCGGTTTCGGCCAGAGAAACGATTTCCGCGTCTTCCTGAGACGCCAAAATCTGCTTATTTTCTTCAAGCCTATTTTTCATTTCATCAAGCTCTTTTGCTTTTCCAATAATCTTTTCCAGATAATCCTTTCTTTTATTGAGCGTTTCAAATCTTTCCCAATCAGAAATCAACTCAGGACTGCTGAGTTGATTTAAAATTTCTTCATATTCCCTTTTTATCGCTTCAAGTTCCGGCATAAATTACTTTTTTCTCTTTTTCATCTCTTCTTTCCTGGCTAATCTTTTCCTGAATTTCTGGACCTGACCCATCGCATCAATAATTTTCTCCTTGCCCGTATAAAAAGGATGGCATTTAGAGCAAACCTCAACCTCAATGAACTCTTTTGTTGAGCCGCAAGTCCAAGTGTTCCCGCAGGCGCACTGGATTTTGGCATTGGGATAGTATTTTGGATGAATGTCTTTTTTCATAGTATAGTAAATAATACGCCAGATTAATTTAGAAATCAAGCGCTTGATTAAATTTCTGCTTATGCTATATTAAAAGTTAGTTTTATGATTCCCCGTTTTTAGCGGGACCCCCTGGTAAATTTTTTACTAAAAATTTATGACCGAAACAAAAAAATCACAAAAAATCAGCGATTTCAAAGTAAACCCGGAAGAAATGGCTAAGGCCGGTCTTCATCTGGGCCACAAAACTTCATCAACTCATCCCAAGATGAAGCCGTTTATATACGGTACCAGGAGCGGGGTTCATATCATTGACCTGGAAAAGACGGCTGAAAAAATGAAAGAGGCGTTAAAATTCATCCAAGGCCTTGTTTCAGAAAAGAAAACTCTGCTTTTAGTAGGGACAAAAGTTCAGGCTAAGGAGTTGGTAAAAAACATGGCCCAAGAATGCGGTCTGCCTTGTGTTTCCGAACGCTGGCTGGGCGGAACTTTTACCAATTTCGACACCATTAAAAAAAGAATTGATTATTTCAAGGATTTGGAAAAACTAAAAGCGACGGGCGAATGGGAAAAATACACCAAAAAAGAAAGAATCAAAATTGACAAGGAACTGGCCGAACTTCAGGTAAAATTCGGAGGAATAAAAAACTTAACCCTGCTTCCTGACGCCATTTTGGTTTTAGACATGAGAAAGGACATCGCGGCGATAAAAGAGGCGAAAATTAAAGGAGTGAAAATAGTAGCCATAGCCCATACCAACGTTGACCCGACATTAGTGGATTACCCGATTCCCGCCAACGACGACGCGATTCCGTCAATAAAATATATCTTGGATAAGGTTAAAGAGGTAATATTAAAAGCAAAAGAATGAAAAATCTTGACCAAATCAAGCAATTACGAGAGCAGACGGCAGCCGCCATTGTTGATTGCAAAAAAGCTTTGGAAGAAGCCGGCGGCGACACTAAAAAAGCGAAAGAGATATTGAAGAAAATAGGAAAGGACTTTGCCGGAAGGAAGGCGAGCCGGGAAACTTCAGCCGGAATAATTGACAGTTATATTCATCCGAATAAAAAAATCGGAGTTATTTTGGAGTTAAATTGCGAAACGGATTTTGTGGCCCGCTCGGAGGATTTTAAAAACCTGGCTCACGAATTATGCCTGCAAATTGCGGCTTTAGGTGATGAACCGCCTCTTTTAGAGCAGGCCTGGGTAAAAGACGCGGCGAAAACCGTGAAAGACCTGATTGAGGAATATATCGCCAAATTCGGCGAAAATATCAGCGTCAAAAGATTTGCCAGGTACGACATCTAATGTTATATTTAATCGCCTTAATTTTATTAATTTGCAGCTTAACCGGACTGGGAATTATTATCCGCAGGAAAATACCCGTCCTTTTGGAATTGCCGGAAACGGCGCCGGTTCAATTTGATTTTAAGATTATTCTTTCAAAAATAAAAAGCTTAAGTGTTTTTGAGGATTTTTCCGCTGAGATGTTTTTGCATAAAATACTTTCTAAGATCAGGGTTTTAACACTGAAATTTGAGAATAAAACCTCAAACTGGCTTCAAAGATTAAGGCAAAAATCGCTTAAGAAAAAATTCAGCGAGAACGACAAATACTGGCAGGAAATCAAGGATTCAACCGAGGATAAGCCGAGGTAGCTCAGCGGTAGAGCAACTGTTTTGTAAACAGTAGGCCGTGGGTTCGAATCCCTCCCTCGGCTCAGGGGGCTTGACAAAAGTTTTTAAAAAAGTAAAATTAAGGATGTAAAAATTAACAAACCCAGCATGGCAAAAAAGAAAGCAAAAAAGAAGAAGAGAGATTGCTGCTGTAAATAAGAAAAGCAGCAATTATCGAAGAGACGTTAGGAAATCAGGATTCTCTTCCTGATTTTTTGTCGGAAAAAACAGGGCGACGAACCTTAAAAATTGAATAAACAACAATAAACAATAAAAAAAACAACAGACAATTAGTTATTTGAAGTTGTCCCGATAAAATATTTTTTTTGAGAGTTTGATCCTGGCTCAGGATGAACGCTGGCGACGTGGATAAGGCATGCAAGTCAAGGGGGCCCGCAAGGGCAACCGGCAGATGAGTTAGTAACACGTAGATTACCAACCCCTGCCACGGCCATAGCTTATCGAAAGATGAGGTAATAGCCGATGGTATTTGGGTTTAAAACCTTATTAAAGGTCTTCCGCAAGGAAGGCCGGGCGGGGATGGGTCTGCGGCTTATCAGCTAGTTGGTAGGGTAATGGCCTACCAAGGCTATAACAAGTAGGGGATGTGAGAGCACGACCCCCAACGATGGGACTGAAACACGGCCCATACTCCTACGGGAGGCAGCAGTCGAGAATATTGGACAATGAGGGAAACCTTGATCCAGCGACGTCGCGTGCTTGAAGAAGCCCTTCGGGGCGTAAAGAGCTTTTCTGAGGGATGAATCTTCGGATGACAGTACCTCAGGAATAAGAGGGGGCAAACTCTGTGCCAGCAGCAGCGGTAATACAGAGCCCTCAAGCGTTATCCGGATTTATTGGGCGTAAAGAGTCTGTAGGTGGTTTGTTAAGTTTTCTGTTAAATATCCAGAGCTCAACTTTGGAAATGCAGGAAATACTGACAAACTAGAGGGCGTTAGAGGTTGGCGGAACGGTCGGTGTAGGGGTGAAATCCGTTGATATCGACCGGAACCCTAAATGCGAAGGCAGCCAACTGGGGCGACCCTGACACTGAGAGACGAAAGCGTGGGGAGCAAAAAGGATTAGATACCCTTGTAGTCCACGCTGTAAACTATGGATACTGGCTA
>MHLY01000009.1:0-178 GCA_001821455.1 Candidatus Nealsonbacteria bacterium RBG_13_42_11 | reverse complement strand
CAAGTGGCGAAGCTTACGCGTTAAGTATCCCGCCTGGGAAGTACGGTCGCAAGACTAAAACTCAAAGGAATAGACGGGGATTTACACAAGCGGTGGACCATGTGGCTCAATTCGACGACAAACGAGGAACCTTACCAGGGTTTGAAATTCTGCTAAATCCCGAATGAAAATTTGGGGT
>MHLY01000008.1:3973-5189 GCA_001821455.1 Candidatus Nealsonbacteria bacterium RBG_13_42_11 | reverse complement strand
CTCCCAATTGTTCAAAAATTGTCTTAAAAGCAATAGTATAATTCCCCCACCTGGCAAAAGTAACTATCGTTTTTGAATTTTTAATTTTAGTCATTTGGATTTTTTAGAATTCAGAATTTTTATTTAAGAGTATCCATAAAGGCCTCTAACCTTGTTTGAAAGCCGGCTTCGCCAGTGTGCTCGTCAATAATCAGGTATAAGAAAGGAATTTTTCTTGATTTAAATTCTTTCTCAATAAATTCTTTTAAAACCGCATCGCAACCGCACTGGAAAGAAGAAATTTCAATAGCGCCGGCGATATTGAATTCCAGCACAGCATTAATCTTTTCCATTATCTCTTTACCAAATTCCCAGTGAAATTTTGGAACCGCCGATTCACGCTGATTACTACGCTGATTTGCGTTGATAGGAACTTCGTCAATAAATATAACTTCGGCTCCCAATTTTTCCAGTTTTTCTTTCATTCTTAAATTAACATATTCATCCTCTAAGTTATAGGGATGGGAAATCAAGATAAATTTTTGTTTGGAGGAATTAATTTTTTTAAAAAAAACTTCTTCTCTTCTTTTTTGGATTTCTTTTTGTTTCAAAAAGGAATTTTCTGTGGCTTTTTTAACTTCTTCTCTGTTTTTATTTAATTTTTTTCCTAATTTTTCAAGAGTTTTTTCTAAGTTTTCCTTTCTTTCATCAAAGGTTTCAGTTAGGATTTTATTTTTTACTAAAATTTTAGCGAGGTCTGGAACTCCAAAAAATTTAGGACAATATTCAAGTTTATCTTTAGTTACCGAGCCCCGCTTCGCGGGGTGAGGTGGAAGATGAAACGAATCTTCAGCGACCGCCTTCATTCGGGGAACAAAAATGTAATCGCATTTCCCGTCCAACCATAAAAGATGACCCCAATAAACCTTATTGGAAAAACAGGTCTCGGGGTCTGAGACCCTTACTCCCGCTTCAACAATTTCTTTATTGGTTGGAGGGGAAATTAGAATTTCAAAGCCCAAATTTTCAAAAAAGGTCTCCCAAAAATAGGGCTGTTTCCAATAAAGTAGAGCTCGTGGAATGCCTATAACCATGGTTTAAAACAAAGTTTCTTGTTTTGATAGTTTTTTTTCTTCGTTTTTTGAAAAAATCCTGATTTTTCCATAAACTCCATCATATCCCGGTTCAATATTTATCTTTCCTTCCCTTACTCTGATTATGCCCTCGGCAATTTCTG
>MHLY01000008.1:2893-3914 GCA_001821455.1 Candidatus Nealsonbacteria bacterium RBG_13_42_11 | reverse complement strand
CCAAACTTCTCAATTAAATGATTATATTCTTCATTAACTTGTTTTGCTCCCGAAAGCAATCCCAAAGCATCAGCAATTATTTCATTTAGAGGGACCAGACTTTTAAACGGGATAAAATTATTTGGCTTAAAACCCTTTGGCCTATCAGCCAATTCCTCAACTCTGTTTAAAACTCCGATGGTTAAGGGCTTTCCGCAATTAGGACAGATATTGTTGTATTTTTTTGATTCCTGAGGAGATAAGGAGATTCCGCAAATTCTGTGTCCATCATAATGATATTTGCCTTCCTCTGGAAAAAATTCAACAGTGTATAAAAATTTTTGAGGGTTTTTTGACTTAATAGCATCGGTAATCGCTGAATAGCTCAATTCGGTATCAAAAACATTTGCCTCTCGGCCTATTCGAGAAGGGCTATGACTATCGCTATTACTTATCAAGGTAATTTTATCCAAGGCCGAAATCCGCCAATTCATTGCGGGATCTGAGGATAGACCGGTTTCGCCAGCAAAAATATATCTGGCGTATTCCTCAAAACATTCCTCAATAGAATCAAACCCGGAACGAGAGCCAAACAATGAAAACCAGGGAGTCCAAATATGGGCGGGTATAATTAAGCAATCTTGAGAAACGTTTAAAACAATTTTTGAAAGTTCTTTGGCATCCAAACCCAAAATTGGCCTTCCATCGGCTTTTAAATTGCCGATCCAGCCCAAATGAGCATTAATTTTATCACAAATTTCAAAAGATGGAGAAAATAATATAATGTGAATTTTCCGAACCCTTCCTCCTTTAGAATAAATACAACTCACTTCGGTGGTTAAAATAAATCGAGTTTCGCTACCACTATTATTTAGTTTAAAAAGGCCCGGCTCCGCAGGCTCTAATTTCTCTTTTAAGTTTTTGAACCATTCAGGATGGGTGAAATCTCCTGTCCCTAAAACATTAATCCCCTTTATCTTCGCCCATTTATCAAGATTTTCCAAATCCATATCCTTACTGGTCGCTCTGGAATATTTGCTAT
>MHLY01000008.1:2158-2845 GCA_001821455.1 Candidatus Nealsonbacteria bacterium RBG_13_42_11 | reverse complement strand
ATGAATGTTTGACAAAGCCCTTATTTTTTATTAATCTTAATATATTAAAAGGGAGCGTCTATCTGTTTTTTGACAACAAAATAAAAGGGAGGTGAACGTGAAAAAAGTATTGAGTCATTATTCGCCAAGAATCGGTATCTTTTTGATTGTAGCACTCTTAATTACGGGGGTAAATTGTTCCGGTATTTCCTGTGTCCCTGGTTGCGGTGGTATTCCTGTTATACAGCACGGACTCCAAATTTCCAGTACCGCTGGAGGGTCGGTCATTACACCCGGTGAAGGATCTTTCCTTTATAATGTTGGTACGGTAGTTGACCTGAAAGCTAGTCCAGATAATTGCTACCGCTTTGTTAAATGGACTGGAAATGTGGACACCGACGCTGATGTTAATGCCACCGAAACCACAATTATTATGAGCCACGACTGTTCTATAACAGCCAACTTTGAGGAGATAACAAAGTACAGCTTGGCGACAAACAGCACAGAAGGTGGAAATGTAACCGAACCTGGCGAGGGAACATTCCTCTATTACGAAGGAACAATTGTTGACCTGGTAGCAGAAGCCGAGGAAGGCTGTCACTTTGTCCAATGGACCGGCAATGTAAGCACCATCGCCGATATTTACGATGCTTCAACCACTATCATCATAAACGATGCCTACAACGTCACCGCCAGCTTCGGCCCGTT
>MHLY01000008.1:1833-2143 GCA_001821455.1 Candidatus Nealsonbacteria bacterium RBG_13_42_11 | reverse complement strand
AACAACCGAAAACCCTTATCAAATTGCCGATTGGTACGACCTTGATAAAGTCCGCAATTACTTGGACGCCCATTTCATCCTCACGAAAGACCTTGACTCCAACTCTACCGGTTATATGGAGTTGGTAAGTCCGACAGCTCACGAAGGAAAGGGATGGCAATCACTCGGAAATGCTCTTGTAAAGTTTACCGGCAGCTTCAGAGGTCAGGGATATGAAATATGCGACTTGTTTATTAATCGCCCTGAAGAGTCCAACATTGGCCTGTTCGGTATTGTTGGGAACGGCACCATCGAAGGTGTCGGCGGAGTA
>MHLY01000008.1:1621-1818 GCA_001821455.1 Candidatus Nealsonbacteria bacterium RBG_13_42_11 | reverse complement strand
GGTAAAGACAGTGTTTCTGTCTTGGTCGGAAAAAATGAAGGCACGGTAAGTAATTCTTATTTTGAGGGCAACGTGACCGGTAACAATTTTGTTGGCGGACTAGTTGGGAAGAATGAAGGGACTATAAATGGTTCCTATTCCAACTGCAGCGTGGTTGGTAATGCGCGCGTTGGCGGCTTAGTAGGGCAAAACTCAGC
>MHLY01000008.1:1354-1590 GCA_001821455.1 Candidatus Nealsonbacteria bacterium RBG_13_42_11 | reverse complement strand
GTGACTGGCACTTCGTATGTTGGCGGATTAACGGGAATGAATGAAGGGACTGTGAACAATTCTTATTCTGTCGGTAACGTGACCGGTACTTCGTATGTTGGCGGATTAACGGGAATGAATGAAGGGACTGTGAACAATTCCTTCTGGGACATCCAAACCAGCGGACAAGCTGCTTCATCTGGTGGAACGGGCAAGACCACTGCGGAAATGATGAATATCTCCACTTTCTCAGGCGC
>MHLY01000008.1:0-1165 GCA_001821455.1 Candidatus Nealsonbacteria bacterium RBG_13_42_11 | reverse complement strand
ATTAAGTTTTCTTTAAAAATTTTTTTAACTAAGGTTGAAAAAGTTTCAATTAAATTTATTCCCAAAACAAATCCTTTCTGTTCTAATTTTTCCACCAATTCCTCGGCAAAATTACATAATTCTGGCATTAGGGCTGGCGGAATAGGTGTTACTTTTTCTTGACGGAAAATTTTCGTTAATAAAAATTTTTCATAAAGCCGGAGTTTTCCCTTTCCTTTTCCCCTTGTCAGGGGAGCATCAATAGCGATTACTGCGGTGTTTTTTAAATAAGGACTTATCACCCTTAAAATGCTTTTACCAAAAACATCTTTGGCTAAAATAATTTTTTCATTTTTTAAAACGCAAATGCCGGTTGTCTTTTTTTCTTTCCATCCTAAATCAATCCCAATAAAAAATTTTTGAATATTGTTCATTTATTCCCTTTTATTTCAAAATATCGGATTGTCCGAAACTTCCTAATATTTGAGAGTTTTTCTTAAATATTTAAAATTTCAACGGGGTTTTAAAATTTTACCTTCCAACCACCCAAAACCGATTAAAATTAAAAGAGTCAAAAAAGTAGCAAGAATAGCTAAAAAATAAAATTGAGCTCCAACCGCTAAGCCGATGGCGGCAGTTGTCCACAAGGCAGCGGCAGTAGTTAATCCAGCGATTCCAGACTCGCCTCGAAAAATTACACCACCGCCAATAAAACCCATGCCCACTGCGATAGCAATAAATATCGAGGAAGGTTCGGCAACAATCCCTGATTTATTAAGAGATAAAACGGTAAGGGTAAAAAGACAGGCGCCTAAAGCTACTAAACTATAAGTTTGAAGTCCAGCCCCCTTTCTTTTAATTTCTTTTTCTAAACCAATTAAAGCCCCTAAAAAGGTAGCCGAAAATAATTGGTAAATAATCTGAATTTCCATAGAATTTAAAAATTTATAATATAAAATCTACAATTTGTAAACTTTATATCCTTCTCTGACTTTTTGGCCGACTTTTAATCCAGCGGAATCTCCCGACTTAGCCTCTTTGACTTTTTGATACTCAATTTCCATTGAATCAATGTTTTGATTGAAATCAGTTTCTCCACCAACAATACGAATAGTATCACCGACTTTCAAGGCGTCTGATAATTCAATTACCGCTACTCCAATTTTTGAAAAGTAGTGAGTGATTT
>MHLY01000007.1:174394-175379 GCA_001821455.1 Candidatus Nealsonbacteria bacterium RBG_13_42_11 | reverse complement strand
CTTTTTCATCGGCTTTAATAATTGATTTTTGAGGAATTGACAGATTAATCCTGAAGTTCCCATCAATTATTAAAAAGTCGGGTTTTGTTTTAAGTTTTTTAATCGCTTTAACCATCGCTAATTTGGTTGCTTCCAGGATATTTATCCTGTCAATCACTTTTTCCGAAACTGTGCCAATCCCCCATTTAATCTGCGGATGTTTTGTAATTATTCCGTAAAGCTCTTCTCTTTTTTTCCCAGGAAGCTGTTTTGAATCTTTGACTCCCGGAATAATTTTATTTCCTTTAAAAGTAACTGCTCCGGCAACAACAGGACCCGCTATGCTATTACCTGTAAAATATCCAGTACCATCCCTTCTCACATAAAAATTATGATAATTAGGAAGTTGAAGGCAGAAAACTTTTCCCCTATAAGGTATTTCTTTCTTGTGTAAAGATTTTATTTGGACTTTATTATTCCTGCGCAAACGGATTTCAAAACAAGGAACCTGATTTTCTTTTTTAATTATTCTCCCTTTTATATATCTTTCTCTTGGCGCTCTTATACTTGTATGATATGTCCAACCCGCTTTCAATAAAACCTCCTCAAGATCATTCTTTAATTTCTTGGATACCGTATAATATACACAAACTTTTTTTCTGTTTTTCCCGATATAACAATTCCCATCACCTAAGATAAGCCATTCTATAAGGATATTTAATAATTGCGGAGGCAATTCTTTAATATCTCTTGGTATAAATTTAACATAGCGATTACCAAACCGTTTTAGGTATGCGTAAAGCTGTTTATCGTAACATTTAAAACCAGTTTTAAATTTACTAAATTTGAACGGAAGCTCTTTAAGAAGATGATAAATTTTCTCGTATTTATCACGAGAAGAATTTTCATCCTGAGAAATAATTATTCTGTACGAACCTTTTCTCTTGTCATAATAAGCAGATCCTTCCGATAAAAATATTCCTAAAAAAGCAACCCATAATTTAAT
>MHLY01000007.1:166001-174216 GCA_001821455.1 Candidatus Nealsonbacteria bacterium RBG_13_42_11 | reverse complement strand
TTAAATACCCTTCTGAGAACAGTAAAGTGGTGATCTGGAGTAATAATTATTTTTATCCCCCTATTTTTTAATTCTATAAGATTACCTTTAAAGTCTTCTTTTACAATTTTTTTTATTTTTTGCCATTCTATAAAACCATCGTTATTATAAGACAACACCTTATCTTTTAGATTAATGTCAGTATAAATCTTCCAACCGTTGTTGGTTAAAACTTCAGCGTCAATCTTTTCACAACCCCGGCCGGCCTCATCTAAACCCGCCGCTCTTTTATATCCTTTTTGCCACGCTTTTTTTTCTTCTCTTAAAGAATTCATTTTTTTATTCTACCTTATTTGACTTATTCTGGGAAAAAAACTAAAATGATTTAATACTTCAAGGAGTTTTTTTTCTTTGCTTTATTTTTAGTATGTCAAAATTCACTCATCTTCACGTTCATAGCCATTACTCTCTTCTGGATGGATTGCCGAAAATAGACGAACTTTTAGATTACGTAAAAGAATTAGGGATGGAATCAGTGGCCTTAACCGACCACGGCAGCATTTATGGAGCGGTTGAATTCTTCAAAAAAGCGACGGAGCGAGGGATAAAGCCGATTATCGGCTGCGAAATGTATATGGCCCTTGAAGGAATGCATCAGGAAAGACCGAATATTGACGATAAAAGATACCATTTGGTTTTGCTTGTTAAAAATGAAGAGGGCTATAAAAATCTGGTAAAACTTTTAACTAAAGCCCATTTGGAGGGCTTTTATTATAAACCGAGAATTGACGAAGAGTTATTAAAACAGCACAGCGCGGGACTGATCGGCCTTTCAGCCTGCATCCAGGGGAAAATCCCCCGCTTGATTCTGGCAAAAAAGATAAAAGAGGCCGAGGAACTGGCTTTGAAATACCAGGAAATTTTTGGTAAAGGAAATTTTTATCTGGAACTCCAACACCATCCTCATTTTGAAGAACAAAAAAAAGCAAATGACGGCCTGATTTCCATTGCCAAAAAATACAATATTCCTTTGGTGGCCACCAACGATGTCCACTATCTGAAGCCGGAAGATGCCGAAGCCCAGGATATCTTAATGCTGATTAATACCGGCGCCGACCCCAAAGATCCCGAAAGATTAACAATGAAAGCCGATGACTTTTCCCTGCGCAGTCCTGAAAAAATGATAAAAGATTTTGAGGACGTTCCTGAAGCAATTGAAAACACCCAAAAAATCGCGGACAGCTGTACTTTCCAGTTTGAATTGGGAAAAGTAAAACTTCCCAAATTCACCGTGCCTTCGGGAAAATCTCCGGATGACTATCTGGAAGAACTTTGTCTAGGGGGAGTAAAAATAAGATTTGGAGAAAATCCTCAAAAGGAAGTTCTGGACCGAATGAATTTTGAATTATCGGTGATAAAACAAACCGGCTTTGCTTCTTACTTTTTGATTGTCCAGGATTTTGTCAAATGGGCGAAAGAAAACCGGATTGTGGTGGGACCAGGCCGGGGTTCGGTCGGCGGCTCACTAGTGGCTTATTTATTGAATATCACCAACATTGACCCTTTGAAATATAACCTCCTTTTTGAGAGGTTTTTAAATCCGGAAAGAATCTCCCTTCCCGACATAGACCTGGATTTCACCGACCGCAGAAGAGATGAGGTAATAAATTACGTTGCCCAAAAATACGGCCGGGATAAAGTGGCTCAAATCATCACTTTCGGAACCATGGCGGCCCGAGCCGTTGTCAGAGACGTGGGAAGGGCGCTTAACTATACATATAGTTATTGCGACCACATCGCCAAAACGATTCCTTTCGGCTTAACCCTGGATGAAACATTAAAAAAAGTGCCGGAGTTCAGAATGCTTTATGAAAGCGACGATCAAGCCAGAAAACTGATTAATTTCGCCAAAAAACTGGAGGGCGTGGCGCGCCATGCTTCAACTCACGCCTGCGGCGTCGTTATCTCAGATACGTCTTTGGATAATGTCGTACCTCTCCAGCATCCCACCCAAAATGACCAAACCATAGTCACCCAGTATGAAATGCACTCTATTGAGGATTTGGGTCTTTTGAAAATGGATTTCCTTGGTTTGAAAAACCTGACCATCATTGAAGACACTCTGGCCAGAATTTACAAAGTTCAGGGAATAAGTTTAGATATTGAAAAAATCCCGCTGGACGACAAGGAAACCTATAAATTACTGCGAAAAGGAGATACGGTCGGAGTGTTCCAACTGGAATCAGGAGGAATTCAAAGATATTTAAAACAATTAAAGCCTACTGAGTTTGAAGATATTATTGCCATGTGCGCCCTTTACCGGCCGGGTCCCATGCAGCTTATTCCCGATTACATTGCCAGAAAAAACAAGAAGCAAACGTTTAACTACCTGCATCCGAAACTAAAACCGATCCTGGAAAAGACTTACGGCATTCCGGTTTATCAGGAGCAAATAATGAAAATCGCCCAGGAAATGGCGGGCTTCACTCTTTCCGAAGCCGATGTTTTAAGAAAGGCCATCGGAAAGAAAATCAAAAAACTTCTGATGTCTCAAAAGGAAAAATTCATTGAAGGAATGAAAAAAAATCAGATCCGGGAAGACGTGGCTCAGCAGATTTGGTACTGGATTGAACCTTTTGCCAGTTATTCTTTCAACCGCTCTCATGCCGCCGCCTACGCCATGATTGCCTACCAGACCGCTTATCTGAAAACTCTTTTCCCCGCTGAATTTATGGCCGCCCTTCTGACTTCGGAGAGAGCCGATGTGGAAAGGATCTCGGTTTTAATTACCGAGTGCCGGAATATGGGACTGGCCGTTCTGCCGCCTGACATCAATGAAAGTTTCACGTTTTTCAGCGTGGTACCCCAAAAAAACCAGGTTCGTTTCGGCTTGTCGGCCATAAAAAATGTCGGGGAAAATATCGTCAAAATAATCGTTGAAGAAAGAAAAGCCAACGGAACTTATACCTCCATAGATAATTTTATATCAAGGATTGATTCTAAAGATTTAAATAAAAAATCTTTGGAAAGTTTAATCAGGGCCGGCGTTTTTGATAAGATGGCTGAAAGAAATCAGCTCCTGTCCAATTTGGAAAGAATCCTGGAACATTCCAAGGAAAATCAAAAGGCAAAAACAAACGGCCAGGCCGGCCTTTTCGTGGGAATTAATTTCAATAATAATATCCATTTTATGGCTGCGAGCCCGGCTTCGGAAAAAGAAAAATTAAGCTGGGAAAAAGAATTATTGGGCCTTTTCGTCAGCAGTCATCCCTTGAATAATTATAAGAGCATTTTTGAGAATAAAGTTGTCGCGATTTCCGAAGTTATCAACGGCAAAAAAAGCGCCCGGGTTAAAATCGGCGGAATTATCGCCAGTATTAAGAAAATAATAACAAGAACCGGCAAACCCATGCTTTTTATCAATGTTGAAGATTTGAATAACAGAATTGAAGTAATCGTTTTTCCGGGTATAATTGAAAGAAATCCCTCTGTTTTCCAGGAAAATAAGATTGTCATGATTCAAGGCAGATTAGATTCTAAGGATGGAATACCAAAGATAATCTGTGAAAACATTGAGGAAATAGTAGAACAGACATGAAACAAAATATAGAAGCTATACGTCATTCTTTGTCTCATATTATGGCTTATGCGGTTCAGGAGCTTTATCCTGAAACCAAATTTGGCATTGGACCGGCTATTGAAAACGGCTTTTATTACGACTTTGACCTGAAGAATAATTTAACGCCGCAGGACTTACCGAGAATTGAGAAAAAAATGAGGGAACTGATTAGGGAAGACCTGAAATTTGAAAAGAAAATAGTTTCAAAAACCGAAGCGAAAAAATTATTCAAAGACCAGCCCTATAAGCTGGAACTCTTGGATGAATTAAAAGACGATGAAATTACAATTTATGAAAGCGGGAAATTCACGGATTTGTGCGCCGGTCCTCATATTAAAACAACTAAAGAAATTCCATCAGATGCTTTCAAACTGACTAAGATTGCGGGGGCTTACTGGCGGGGTTCGGAAAAAAATAAAATGCTGACCAGAATCTACGGCATTGCTTTCCCGACCAAAAAAGAATTGGAAGATTTCATTTTAAAAGAAAAGGAAGCGGAAAAAAGAGATCACCGGCTTTTGGGCCAGAGATTGGAACTCTTCATGTTTGACGAGGAAGTCGGCGCCGGCCTGCCTTTATGGCTGCCCAAAGGCACTATTTTAAGAAAAATTATTGGAGATTATCTTTATAAAGAATTAACTTTCCAGGGCTATCAATGGCTGACTACTCCCCATATCGCCAAAATCAATCTCTGGCAAACTTCGGGCCACTGGAATCTTTATCGGGAAAACATGTATTCCCCCATCAAAATTGACGAGGAAGAATACATTTTAAAGCCGATGAACTGCCCCTTTCATGTTAAGGTTTACAATTCAAAAATCAGGAGTTATAAGGATTTGCCGCTTTATCTGGCGGAACTGGGAACGGTCTATCGCTACGAAAAATCAGGGGTGCTGCACGGTTTAACGAGGGTCCGGGGTTTTACCCAGGATGATGCCCATTTAATCTGTACGCCCAAACAATTATCCGAAGAATTGGTGAAACTTTTAAAATCAGGAGTTAAAATTTTAAACAAATTCGGTTTTAAGGATTTTGACATTTATCTTTCCACCCGGCCGGAAAAATATGCCGGAACGCTCGCCAACTGGGAAAAGGCCACCAATATCCTGAAATACGTTCTGAAATCTCTTAAATTAAAATATGAAATTGACCCGGCCGGCGGCGTATTCTACGGCCCGAAAATAGACATTAAAGTCAAAGATTCTTTGGGAAGACCGTGGCAATGCACCACCATTCAGGTTGATTTTAATTTGCCGGAACGTTTCCAAATGACTTACGTCAGCGAGAAAGGAAAAAAAGAAACGCCGATTATGATTCACCGGGCCCTGCTGGGTTCATTAGAAAGATTTATCGGCGTCCTGATTGAACATCATGCGGGAAATCTGCCCCTATGGCTTTCTCCCGTTCAAATCTGGGTCATACCTCTCGGTGACAGACATGAAAAATATGCCAAAAAAATCGCTAAAGATCTTGAAGTTTTAGATCTAAGATGCCAGATAAAAAACGAGAATGAAACCGTTTCCAAAAAAATTCGCGAGGGTGAAATCCAAAAAATTCCCTATATTCTGGTTGTCGGCGACGAAGAAATGAAGAAAAAGACGGTTCGGGTAAGAGAAAGAGGCAAAGGCGACCTCGGCATGATGAACTTAAATAAATTCTTAAAAACTGCTAAAATAGAAAAATGAGGGAAATTTCTCAAACAACCAAAATATTGACCCAAAAGTACAAATCCTGGTATCAATCGCTTCAAAGGAAGGAAAACATCCCCACTATTCATGTTGATGAAGTGGCTTCAAAAGTGGCTGCTTTTTACGAAAAAATAAGAGGCGTTGTTGATTGGCGGGAAGAGCATTTAATGAGAAGGGTGGCTATTGAAAGAATTTTAAAAAGAAGAATGTTTCTGCAAAAAAACGGCGATGAGTTGGCGTCGCCCTTTGTCTCGGAACTGATCCGGGGCGGCTATTTTCCGAACGATAAGATTGAAGAAACTAAAATCGGACTAGTTAAGAACCTGCTGAATAAGTATATTTTTATTTTGAATAACAGCCCCTCTCCGCCTGCGGAAAAAGCCAAAATCCGCCTTTATGACTGGCTGTTATCAATTGCCGCCTGCGAAGTGGAGGAAATCCTGGATCCGCCCCGCCGGGAAAGAGCCCTGATAGAATATATGGAGGCGTTGATGAAAGAAAGAATAGCCGCACCTCCTGAAATCTCGGAAACCGAAAAAGATGCCCAAATATCAATTGCCATACAAAGGGCGCTCTTTAAGTTAGACCGGTCAATAATCGGTTATCACCTTTTGAAAAAACGCTATCAAAACTGGCTGGAATTACCGCCGGCTTCCCTTGAAGAAGTGGCTAAAAATATTTATTTAATCTGGGACGGCATAGAAAAAGATCTGAAACATCGCTTGTCCGAAAAATTCTATAGAATTTGCGAGAGATACGATACTCCTTATTTGATTCTCGGTGATGTTTTATCTTCCAATCCGCTGGAATCCGAAGAAAAAATTAAAGAACCTGAAGTTCTGGAAGGATTAGTCAGGGAGTACTATAGAAAACGGGCTTACCAATTAAAATCAAGAATCAGAAGGGCGGCCTTCTTCAGTACTATTTCAATTTTCCTTACCAAAATGCTTCTGGCTTTTGCAATAGAAATTCCTTATGACAAATACGTTACCAACGAATTCAGTTATCAAACCCTGGGATTGAATATTCTGATTCCTCCCCTCTTGATGTTCCTGTTGATTTTCACCATCAGGCCTCCCAGAAAAAGCAATTTGGAATTAGTCATGATGGAAACGATGAAAATTGTCTATGCGGGAGAAAGACAGGATACCTATACGATAAAAATTCCCAAAAAGAGAGGAATTGTGCTGAATATCATCATTACTTTGTTTTATCTGGCCATGTTTATTGTCTCTTTTGGTTCTATCTGGTGGGGGCTAACGCAACTTAATTTCGGAATTTTATCAAGAATAATCTTCCTGGTTTTCTTCACTCTTATTTGCTTTGCCGGCGTAAAAATCAGGGAAAGGTCAAAGGAGTTACTGGTGGAAACGGAGAAAGAAGGATTTCTGTCGTTTTTAATGGATTCCTTATCGCTTCCCTATGTCAGGATGGGAAAATGGCTCTCCGGACAATGGGTAAAATATAATATCGTGGTGGTTATTCTGATCTCTATAGTTGATATGCCTTTCACTATTTTTGTGGAATTTTTGGAACAATGGCGCTACTTTTTGAAAGAGAAAAAAGAAGAAATTCATTAAAGGTCGGCTATATATAATTTAAATAAAAAAAATGTTAAAAACTAAACTATCTATAGTTTTTGCGGTATTGTCTCTGGTTTTCTTTGCCGGAATTGTTTCGGCTCAAGAAAATGGAGATGTCACCGGTACGGCCAATGAAGAAATAACAGCTCAAAATCTGGATGTCTCGGAGCCCACCCTGCTTCCCGGCAGTCCCTTTTATTTCCTGAAAGAATGGGCCAGGAACATTCAAAGCACACTTACTTTTAATCCGGTTGCCAAAGCTAACCTGAAAGAGAAGTTTTCTAATGAAAAAATAATGGAATTAAAGAAATTAATTGAACAAAATCAAAATCGCGAAAGAATTGAAAACGCCATAAAGAATTACGGCGGAGAAATAGATGACTTAAAAAATGTGGCTGATAAAATAAAGGAAAAAGCGGCAGAAAATCCCGAAGTGGGAAAATTTCTGGATAAATTCGTTCAGCATCAAACCCTGCACCAAGAAATTCTTGAAAAACTGGAAACTAAAGTATCAACGACAACTTTTGAAAAAATAGAGGCAGTTAGAGAAAGGCATCTTGAAAAATTCGGCGAAGTGATGAACAAGCTTGAAGAAAACAAAGAGCAACTGCAGGAAAGACTGGAAAAAAATCTGGAAGAGATAGGCACTTCAACGGCCGAAACGATTATCCAAATCAGGGATAGGGTGATGGAAAAAATCCAAGAAAGAAGCGCTACAACAAGCGCCATACATGCTTGCCTGACTACCTGGGAACCTGTTTGCGGCACGGATGGCAAAACATATTCCAATGCCTGCTTTGCCAAATTAGCCGGCGTAGAAGTTGCTTCCCAAGGCGCTTGTACGGAAACTGCTACCACTAATACTTTTGAGCAAAAAATACAGCAGTTGTTGAAAAATAAGGTTGGAAACTAACTAAAGAATAAAAACACAGAAAAACAGCGGTTTGAAACCGCTGTTTTTTTGTTCTAATATGAAAAGAGTTTATGCGATACTTTATCATTACCTACGGTTGCCAAATGAACGAAGCAGACAGCGAAAGAATTGCTGCTTCTTTGGAAAAAAGGGGCTACAAAATAACTTCAAATATCAATGAAGCGGATTTAATTGTGGTCAATATGTGTTCTATCAGACAGTCGGCGGTAGACAGAGTTTATGGTTTAAGCCGGAATTTCTCCAAACTGAAACGTCGAAAACCAAACCTTAAAACTATTTTAACGGGTTGTATCCTGAAAAACGACAAAAATAAATTCAGAGAGAAATTTGATTTAATCATAGATAAGGAAAAATACCTAAAATGCCAACCGAAATATCGAAATCTGCCTCGGGCCTATATCCCCATTTCTAA
>MHLY01000007.1:146732-165926 GCA_001821455.1 Candidatus Nealsonbacteria bacterium RBG_13_42_11 | reverse complement strand
AATTGAAGTTATGGCAAAATCCGAAAAGATGGCGCATTATTTAAACCTGCCCGTTCAGTCGGGCGACAATAAAATTCTGAAGGCGATGAACCGGCCGTATACGGCTGGAAAATACAAGAACCTGGTTAAAAAAATCCGTGAAAACATTCCCGATATCAATCTGTCAACCGATGTTATCGTCGGTTTCCCGGGAGAAACCAAGACACAATTTGAAAATACGGTAAAACTGTTCAAAGAAATGGATTTTGACATGGCTTATATCTCAAAATTCTCCTCAAGGCCGGGAACCGCAGCCGCCAAAATGGAAGACAACGTTCCCCGCCAAGAAAAAGAAAGAAGGTGGAAAATATTAAATAAATTTATCCTGAAAAAATTAAAAGAGAAAAAAGAAATTAAAAACAGGAAATTAATCGTTGTTTTAGGACCGACAGCGTCGGGCAAGTCCGATTTGGCGGTCCAATTGGCTAAAAAAGTTGCCGGCGAGGTCATTTCGGCTGATTCAAGGCAGGTATACAAAGGAATGGATATTGGAACAGGGAAAATAACCAAAAAAGAGATGAAAGACGTCCCCCATTATCTTTTGGATGTAGTCTCTCCTAAAAAAAGATTTGACGTTGTCCGATACAGAAATTTAGCTTTGAAAGCAATGAATAAAATCTTTAAAAAAAATAAAGTGCCGATTATCTGTGGCGGAACCGGTTTTTATATTCAGGCCTTAATTGACGGAATAATAATTCCGGAAGTGAAACCTGACTGGAAATTAAGGGAAAAGTTGGAGAAAAAAAGCATTAAGCAACTTTTTAAAATGTTGAAAAAATTGGACCCGCAAAGAGCAAAAAACATTGACAGATATAATCCCCGACGGCTCATCCGGGCAATTGAAATTGTATTAAAAAGCAAAAAACCCATCCCCGCTTTTAAGAAAATTCCTCTACCCTATCCGGTTTTAATAATCGGAATTAAAAAAAGAAAGGAGGAATTGAAAAAACTGATAGAAAAACGGCTTTTAAAACGGCTGAAACAAGGCATGATAGATGAAATAAAAAAACTCCATAAATCAGGAGTGTCTTGGAAAAGATTGGAGGAATTCGGCTTGGAATACCGCTATATTGCTTTATATTGCCAGAAAAAATTAACTTATCCAGAAATGATTGAAAAGCTGCAAAAAGAAGTAGAACATTTCGCAAAAAGACAGATGAATTGGTTTAAGAAAGATAGAAGAATACATTGGATTAAAAACTACAAGGAAGCTGAAGAATTGATAAGGAGTTTTCTAAAGTAATGCAAAAGGGGGAAGAACCTTTAACTACCCGTAGTATCTCTCTAGGCGTAGTCGGATCATTCCCCCTTTATACTTCACGGTCTCTCAACCACTCCCTTGAGACAGTTTTTATCGCCGTCTCTCGGGAGGCTGATGACACCTTTTTTTTGGAGACTTGAAAGGTCTCCTACCGTTAACGTTTCCACGCTAACCTCCTTTTTTTAGCACCAGCCCTGATCAAGCCGATGCTTTTTTGACTCCTCGACAATCTCTTGCCGCCTCTCCAGAGATAAAGTCTCCAGAGAAATCACCTCTCCTTCCGGCCCTATCGCATAGATAACAGGAGAAGATTTTGGCTTGTGAATTCTGACGGCTTTTTTGTCGCCGTCTACTTCTGCAGCTACCCCCACCATACTAAGTTTCTTGACATCACCCAGGGTAATTTTTTCCCAAGGCATCTCTTTCATTTCTTTCTTTACCCCCTTATATTTAATAATATTTTACTACTTTATTTTGTCTTTGTCAAGGTACTATTTAAAATTGTTTGGGCGGTCTGGGGATTGGCTTTACCTCGAGTTTGCGCCATAATTTTGCCGATTAAAAACTGAAGGGCGTTTTCTTTCCCCGCTTTATAATCTGCAACCGCTTTGGGATTATTTAAAATGATTTCTTTTATAATTTTCTCAATTTCGGTTTCGTCGGTAATCTGAGTCAGTCCTTTTTCCTGAATAATATTGGAAGGGTCGACTCCGGTTTTGAACATCTCGGCTAACACCTGCTTGGCTATTTTACTGGAAATTTTACCTTCCTGAATCAGGTTTATGAACTCAGCGAAGTTTTCCGCACTAATTAAGAAAGTTTTATCGGAAACGGAAACGCCTTTTAATAATCCCTGTAAATCGGTAATCAAATAATTGGCTGCTGTTTTTATCAAATTATGAAGTTTATCCTTGGGAAGATGAGCTTCAAATTCACTGATTACTTTTTCAAAATATTCTCCTAAGTTTTTTTTATAAATAAAAATCTCAATACTTTTTTCGTCTAATTTATACTCTCTTTTTAATCTTTCTCTTCTTTTTTGGGGTAGTTCGGGTATTTTAGCCCGAATCTCGTCAATAAATTCTTTTTTATGATGGAGAGGCGGCAAATCAGGTTCCGGGAAATATCGGTAATCATGCGCTTCTTCTTTTTCTCTCTGGCTTACGGTAATGCCTTTAATATCGTTCCAGCCCCGCGTTTCCTGAATAATTTTTTTGCCGGATTTTAAGATTTCCGTTTGGCGCTCAATTTCATAATCAATCCCCCGTTCCACCGCCCTGAAAGAATTCAAATTTTTAATTTCTACTTTTGTTCCAAGTTTTTTATCAGCCGAAAGGGAGATATTAACCTCCACTCTCATCTGCCCTTTTTCCATGTCAGCATCAGAAACGCCAAGATAATGCATGATTAAATGCAGCTCTTCGGCAAAATCTTTGGCTTCCTTTGCTGAAGTAATATCAGGCTCGGTTACTAATTCCATTAAAGGAATCCCGGCCCGGTTGAAATCAACTAAAGAGTATAATTCCGGAGCACTAAACTTAATACCCGTAACTTCTTTGGTTTCTTTATTGATTCTTACATTCCTATTATCTCCAATTTGTTCCTGTCTAGTAATGTGTACTAATCTTCCTGTATCTTCTTCCAGATGAACTCTGGTAATCCTGATTTTTTTGTTGTCCAATTCAAGAAAACCGCCTATACACAAAGGTTTATCATATTGTGATATCTGATAACCTTTTGGCAGATCGGGATAAAAATAGTTTTTTCTGTCAAATTTTGAATATTCAGGAATCTGGCAATTTAAAGCCAGTCCTGTTTTTATTACCTTTCTGACTGCCTCTTCATTAATAACGGGAAGCGTACCGGGTTGTGCCGTGCATACCGGGCAGATATTAACATTGGGACGTCTTTCATCAGGGTCATTCTTACAAGAACAAAACATTTTACTCTTGGTATTAAGTTCAATATGAATTTCTAAACCAATGGTAGGTTTATACATAGATTTATGTGGTTCTTACTCTACTTTTCTCCAATCTTCTGATACTTTTATTTCCTGTCCTTTTGTCTCATCAACAATTTCCTTTCCGGAACTGGTTCCAATAATATTAGCCCCGGCCTGAACCATCATTTTCAAATCAGACAAAGTTCTGATGGCGCCGGCTGCTTTAACCAATAAACCCGGAGCGGACTCTTTCATTATTTTTACGTGTTTCGCTTTTTCGGGCAGTTCCGTATGGTCTAAGGGATCGTTCACTGTCGCTGTTTTTACGCAAATGGCTCCGGACTTCTTTACGATTTCTGAGGCCTGCTTTATTTCCTCATCAGTTAAGTAGCCCGAGCCGATAATCACTTTAGTTGGCAGAATCTTACAAATATCTTTTAAGTCCTCTAAAACTTCGTAATATCTTCCATTTTTAAAGTTATCAATTTTCATCACTACATCAACTTCGTCAGAGCCGTTTTCTTTTGCACTGAATATCATTTTTTTTCTGTTATCATGAGAGCTGCTTCCAGTTGGCTCGTCAATTAAAGTGGTCACCTTAACCCGGCTGTCTTTTAAAACCTCCTTGGCTATTTTTGTATGCTCGGGAAAAACGCAAAAACCCCGGAAGCCGTATTCTTTGGCTTCTTCAGCAACTTTTCTGATTTCTTCTTCGCTGGCTCCTTTTTTAAGATAAGTCTGGTCAATCAAACCAGCAATGTTATTCATGCTTTTTAGACGCCAAATAAACGTTTTTTAATAATAAGGCGATAGTTAAGGGGCCGATGCCGCCCGGCACAGGGGTCAGAAAAGACGCCTTATTTTGGACATTTCTTCTGTCTACATCGCCTCTTACTTTATTTTTGCCCATAACACTGATGCCGGCGTCAATTAAAACAACTCCTTTTTTCAGCATTTTTTCTTTTATCAGATTGGGCGCCCCTAAAACCGTAATTAAAATATCGGCTGATTTTATTCCAGAACTTTTCCTGTTTTTTAAATAATTGATGCTGATGTTTTCTTTTTTCAGATATTTCTTCAGGGTTTTCCCGAAAATATCGGAATTAACCAGGGCAAAAACTTTTTTCCCTTTTAATTTTTTAGTTGATTTTCTTAAGACGATCAGAATGGATGAAATCAAGGGTGAAGAAAAGAGAGTATTTCTCCGGAAGCCATCAACGTCTTTTATGGGATTAATTTTCCCGATAATTTTATCTGGATTAATTTTCTTTAGCAGAGGTAGTTGAATAATTATACCATTAACTGAAAAATCTTTGTTCAGATATCCGATTAATTCAATAATCTCCTTCTCTTTGGTGTTCTCTCTTAATTTATAGTGGGAAATTTTAATTCCCGTTTTCCGGGCCGCTCTTTTTTTATTCCTGATGAATAATTCTGAGGCGGAATTTTTCCCGACTGAAATTACGGCCAGTTTCGGTTTAGTTTTCTCCTTTTTTATCTTTTTTTTTAATCCGGATAAAATCTTATCCGCCTCTTTTTTACCATTGAAAATCAACATAGATTGGGAATTTCCGGGTGATTTCTTTCACTCTTTTTTTAATCTGGTTTTTAATTTTAGTATTCTTGATGTTTTTTATTAGAGAAACAATCAAGCGGACAACTTCTCTGGCTTCTTTTTCTTTCAGGCCCCTAGTGGTTATGGCAGGGCTCCCCAATCTGATGCCCGAAGGATTATAGGGCGGCCTTTTATCAAAAGGAATGGCGTTTCTGTTGACATAAAGGCCGACTTCATCCAGTTCATCCTGGATTCTTTTTGATTCTGTTTTAAAAGGAGAAATATCTATGACCATTAAATGGTTGTCGGTTCCGCCTGAAACAATTCTAATCCCCTGTTTTTTGAATTCATCAGCCATAGCTCTGGCATTTAAAATAATCTGCTTTTGGTATTTCTTAAAAGAGGGTCTCATCGCTTCCAAAAAACAAACGGCTTTGGCGGCAATGACGTGCTCCAAGGGTCCGCCTTGCGTTCCCGGGAAAACCGCTTTATCAATTTTTTGGGATAGCGTTAATTTTCCTTTTGGGTCCAATCTGTCTTTTATTTTACAAAGAATTAAACCGCCTCTGGGACCCCTTAATGTTTTGTGGGTGGTAGTAGTCACCACATCGCACCAAGGAAAAGGATGGGGATGAAGTCCCGCCACCACCAAGCCCGCAATGTGAGCAATATCAGCCATTAAGTATGCTTTGATTCTATCAGCGATTTTCCTGAACTTTTTAAACTCAAGCGTTCTGGAATAAGCGGTGGTGCTGACAATAATTAATTTTGGTTTGAATTTTTTGGCGATTTTTTCCACTTCTCTCAGATTAATCCTCTCGGTTTTGGAATCTACTCCATAATAAGCGAAATTATATAATTTCCCCGAAAAATTAACCGGAGAACCATGGGTCAAATGTCCGCCGGCTGATAAATCAATGCCTAAAACTTTATCTCTATAATTCAATAAGGCTAAATAAACCGTGGCGTTGGCCTGCGAGCCCGAGTGGGGCTGGACATTAGCATGTTCGGCATGAAAGATTTTCTTTGCTCTTTCAATGGCCAGAGTTTCAATCTCATCAATAAACTGGTTTCCGCCGTAATATCTCTTTTTAGGATAACCTTCCGAGTATTTATTACTCAAAGGCGTGCCCATAGCGGATAAAACCGCGGGGCTGGCGTAGTTTTCAGAAGGAATCAAAACCAAACCATCTTTCTGGCGTTCAATTTCCTTTTTGATTAAATCGTAGATTTTCGGGTCGGTTTTTGCCAAATTCATAGAAAATAATCCTATTGTTCATTTTAGTAAAATTTGGGAATTTTTACAAATATAAAAGCTCTCCTGAATAAAACCAGAAGAGCTTACTTTGTATCTGTTATTCTTTAAAGATCATCAAAGATTATTGGCACCCTGCCTTTAACATCTTTTAAAAGATTTGTCATAACCCGCCTGATCTCCCAATGAGCGGCCGGAGCCGTCCTTAGCTTAAATACATGCCGCCATTCTCTAAAATTGGCAGTTATTACAATTTGAGCCTTGATGCCTGTTGGCAGAACCTGTCTGGCATCTTCGGGTTTCCATTTTGCCTGCCGCAAGCCCCGGTACATCTGCTCGTTCAAATCCATCCATTCCTGAAAAGAAACTTTTATCTTTTCTCCTCCGACTAAATCCAATTCCACCAGCTTTTCATCTTTATCTTTGTCCGGCGGAATCACCACGCGGAAATCACTCTCATCTACATAACGGGTTGATTCCTGCGTGTAAGCGGCAAGCCGATGACGAACCAATTCGTGAGTAAAACCCCGGGAAACATCATTAAACTCAACCGTCATGGAAGAGTGCTCTAAAACGCTTTTATGGCCTCTGTTTTTTATCATCTGCACAAATCTGGCAGCTGATTCATTATCAATTTTTTCCCTGCTTTGATAGGCAGTTTTACCGGCTAATTCAATTAACTGCAAGGGATTTTCACCGTTAAGACCGGCCATAATGGCTAAAATCCGATGGCTACCCTGATCTTTTAAAATCTTTGCCATTTTTACCTCCTTTTTTTGATTATATCTTTTATTTGGGAAAAAACCTCCACGATTGTTTTTTCTCCATCTATCATATAAACATTTTTAAAACGGCTTGGCAATATCTCGTAGGTTTTCCAAACTTTCTCCAGTTTTTCTTTTTTTTCAAAAAGTTTTATTCCCTCCCCTCTTTTTTCAATCCGCTGGACACAAACTTCGGGACTGACTTTTAAAATAAAAATCAAATCGGACGATAAAAAATCATTATTTAGCTTAATCAGCCACTCGAGATCCAATCCATCGGCTGCGCCGTAAGCAAAAGTGGAAAAAAAATAACGGTCGGAAATTACCGTTTTTCCTTCTTTTAGGGCAGGCACTATTAATTTTTCCAAATGTTCTTTCCTGTCCTGAGCGAATAAATCCTGCAGTTTTTGGGGTTCAATTCTTATTTTTTCATCCAGAATTTCTTTAATCTTTTTTCCAGCTTCGGAATCCCGCGTGGGTTCTTTTGTTAAGATTACTTCTTGCCCTTTTTTTATCAAAAAATCCCTTAATAATCCGGTTTGAGTTGACTGGCCGGAACCGTCCAGTCCTTCAATTACTATAAATTTTCCGGAATAGGAATTTTTTTGCATTTTTTATAAAAATCGATTTTAGAGCCGTTGTTTTCTATTCTGAAATCGGCTTTTTGGCCGATTTTCGGGATTAATATCTCAGTTTTTGATTTTTCCATTTTTAAGAACTTTTCATAAGAAATTTTGTCATCTTTCTTCTCGCCTCTTTTTTTTACTCTTTGCCATCTTGTTTTAGAAACAGCGGTAATATAAATAATCTTTCCGCCCAATTTCTTAATCATTTTATACTCTTCCCACGCCCGAAGACCGTTTAAGATTATTATTCCGTTTTTAATATTTCCTATCTTCCTTTTAATCGCTTCACCCAAAATATTATTTCCAAACCTTGCCCTTAAAACCGTTGCCAGCCATTGCTGGTCTTGTTTTTTTATCTCATTAAAAAAAATCTCCAGCGCTTCCGTAAGCGGCTGGGAAAAACGAAAACAGAAAGTTTGTTTAAATGTTTTTTTAAAACACTTGCAGAAAGTATCCTTGCCTGAACCGGTTTCGCCGACCAACCCGATGATTATTTTTGACATCTTGAATCAATTTTATTTTATTATTCCAAAAAAGTAATATCTGAAACTGGTTTGTCCAGCATATCTATTTTTATTCCAGCTTCCTTGAAAAGATTCACAAAATCGTCGTCCGCATATTTGCCAAAGGTCACATATCGTACAATTTTGGCATTAACCAGCATCTTGGCGCAGATTATGCAGGGAGTATGCGTACAGTAAAGCGTACTTCCTTCTATGCTAACACCATGTAAAGACGCCTGAATAATGGCATTTTGTTCTGCGTGTATCGCCCGGCATATCTGTTGTTGTGTGCCCGAAGGAATGTTTTTTTCATCTCTCAGGCAACCTAATTCAAGACAATCTTTAAGCCCGGCGGCAGCTCCGTTATACCCGGTTGATATGATATGTTTATTCTTAACGGCAACAGCGCCGACATGATGTCTCAGACAGGTTGAACGTTCAGCAACCACTGAGGCTATTTTAAGAAAATATTCGTCTATTGATAATCTTTTCATATTTACTCAATGGTAATACCCATGTTCTTGGCCGTGCCTTCAATCGTTTTCATGGCGGCTTCAATGTCTTCAGTGTTCAAATCGGGCATTTTCTTTTGGGCAATTTCACGAAGTTGAGCCCGGCTTATCTTGGCCACTTTGGTTTTATTGGGCTCTCCCGAGCCTTTTTCAATGCCGGCCGCTTTTCTGAGCAGGTCGGAAGTGGCAGGCTGTTTCAACCTGAAATCATAGGTTCTGTTTTCATAAACCTTAATCTCAACGGGAATCTTAAAACCTTCCATATTCTTTGACGCTTCATTGAATTTCTGGCAGAACTCGGAAATATTGAGCTGGTGCTGCGCCAAAGCCGGGCCGACGGGCGGCGCCGGAGTGGCCTTGCCGGCCAAAAGCTGAAGTTTCACTATTGCTTTTACTTTTTTTGCCATGTAATTTTAATTAAACTTTTTTAATTTGTAATGAATCTAATTCTACCGGCGTATCCCGGCCGAACATATTGACTAAAACCTTGACCTTGCCTCTTTCTTCGTCAACCTCCGAAATTTTACCGTCAAAATCCTTGAACGGACCGTCAGTAATTTTAACCAAATCGCCCGGCTGCGCTTCAATTTTGAACTGGGGCTCATCGCCTTTTATCCTCTTTTCCAAGTTTTCAATCTCGGGCAGGGAAACCGGAACGGGAGTCGTACCCGCCCCCACGAAGCCGGTAACGTTCGGAGTGTTTCTCACGACGTACCAACTGTCATCAGTCACAACCATCTCAACCAAAACGTATCCTGGGTAAATTTTTTCTTCCACCACTTTTCTTTTCCCGTTTTTGATTTTTATCTTTTTTTCTTTAGGAACCAGAACATTGAAGATTTTATCTTCCATGCCCAAAGATTCTATCCTTTGTTTCAGATTTTTGGCTACCGCATCTTCATAGCCTGAATAAGTATGCAGGACATACCAGTTTCTTTCTTGGGAAATTTGTTGTTTGGGCACGGTGGTTTATTTAATAATAAATTTTTCAAGCAATGTATTAATCAAAACGTCAAGGCCGCCCAAATAAGCGGCGATCACTACTGAAACGCCGATGACAATAAGAGTGTATTTTACGGTTTCCCCTCTTGTGGGCCAGTTTACTTTTTTCATTTCCAACCTGACCTGTTTGAGGAATTCAATTATTTTATTTGGAATATTCGCTAGGTTCATGGTTTTTAAAAAGCCCGCCAGGGCTCTTTATTGATAATAAGCCGGAAGAAGCTAAATGTCAAGGTTCCTTACCTTTTTGGCGTGGGTCTGAATAAACTTCTTACGGGGAAAAACTTCGCTGCCCATCAGAACATCAAAAATCTTATCTGCGTCTCTGGCGCTTTCAATATTCACTCTTAAGAAAACCCTGTTTGCCGGATTCATGGTTGTTTCCCATAATTGTTCGGGATTCATTTCTCCCAAACCCTTATATCTTTGAAGAGAAACTCCCGGAGGCAGTTTTTTCATAATCTTTAATTTTTCTTCCTCGCTATAGGCATAACTTATATTCTTTGCCGACTGCACCCTATAAAGAGGCGGCTGGGCAATGTATAAAAATCCGGCTTCAATAATCGGCTTGAAATAGCGGTAAAAAAGAGTTAAAAGCAGGGTTCTGATGTGGGCGCCGTCAACGTCGGCATCGGTCATGATGACGATTTTTTGGTATCTTAATTTTTCTAAATTAAAATCTTCTGCAACGGCAGTTCCCAAAGCAATAATCAGGGATTTAATTTCTTTGAACGCCAGTATTTTATCAAGCCGGGTTCTTTCCACGTTTAAGATCTTTCCCCGAAGAGGCAAAATGGCCTGAAACTTTCTGTCCCGCGCCTGTTTTGCCGAACCGCCGGCTGAATCCCCTTCCACAATGTATAATTCGGATTCCTCGGGCTGGCTGGAAGAACAGTCAGCCAGTTTCCCGGGCAATGCCAGGCCGTCTAAAATTCCTTTTCTTAAAACAGTTTCCTTGGCAATCTTGGCCGCTTTTCTGGCTTTGGATGATAAAATACATTTTTCAATAATGGCTCTGGCATCCTGAGGATTCCTTTCCAAAAAGTCAGCCAATGTTTCGGAAACTACCGCTTCGGCAGCCGGTTTGGCTTCCGGATTACCCAATCTTGCCTTGGTTTGGCCTTCAAATTGGGGTTCCCTCAATTTAATGGAAATTACACCTGTAAAACCCTCTCTGACGTCGTCTCCGGTCAGATTTTCTTCACTTTCCTTCACTAAGCCGTTTTTCTTGGCATAATCGTTAAAGCTTCGGGTTAAAGCCGTTCTTAGACCCGTTAAATGGGTTCCGCCTTCTCCGGTAAAAATATTATTAGTGAAACTTTCTTCAAAACATTCGTATTCTTCGGTGTATTGAAATGCCGCTTCCACTAAAATCCCGTCTTTTTCTCCTGTGCCGTAAAAAATATTGGGATGGCGGGGCGTGACTCCGCGGATCAGATATTTCACATAGGAAGCCAAACCGCCTTCAAAATAAAAACTGTAAGATTTTTCCGGCGTTTCTCTTTGGTCAATCACTTTTATTCTGACTCCTTTTGTCAGATAGGCCTGCTGGCGCAGATGATTTAAAATTCTTTTTAAATCAAACTTTGTTTCCTTAAAAATTTCCGGATCCGGTTCAAAAGTAATGCTGGTTCCGGTTTGTTTGCAGGTATCGCCTTTTTTTACGGGTGTTTTCACTTTTCCTTTGGCATATTCCTGGGTATGTTTGAAACCGTCCCGGCAAACTTCGGCTTTCATCCAGGTAGATAAAGCGCAAACCACTGAAACTCCGACCCCGTGCAAACCGCCGGCTACCTGATAGGATTTACCGCCGAACTTGGCTCCGGCATGAAGCGTTGTGATGACGGTTTCCAGGGCTGATTTTTTTGTCTGAGGATGCTTATCAACCGGGATTCCCCTGCCGTCATCAGTTGTTTTTATTTTATTTCCCGCCAGAAGAATAATCTCAATATTCTTGGCGTAACCGGCCATGGCCTCATCTAAACTATTATCAACGCATTCCCAGATTAAATGGTGCAGTCCTTCGGGACCGGTTGAGCCAATGTACATTCCGGGCCTTCTCCGAACAGGATCAAGGCCCTCCAAAACATAAATGTCTTTGGCGGTGTAATTTGATTCGGTTTTTGTTTCTTTGGGTTTGGATGTTTTCATTTTCTTACTTGCCACCCTGGATTTTTCTCCAAGGTTTTTATAATTTTTTGCTGGATTTTATCAATTTCTTCGGAGGATAAGGTTCTGTTTTCCGCCTGAAAAATTATATGAAAAGCCAGATTTTTTCTGTCTTCGGGCAGTCCGGCGCCTTCATACATGTCAAATAAATCAACGTCTCTGATCAAAGTGCCGCCTCCCTCCTCTATCTTGTTTAAAACTTCCTCAACCCTGATCTGACGGGGCACCAGTACGGCAATATCTCTGATAGCTGAAGGAAATTTGGAAATGGGCCGGTATTCCTGCTCTTCGGAAACGGATTTATTCAATTTTTCAAAATCAATGTCAAACAAAACGACTTTGGCGGGAATGGTAAGGCCGGAAAGAATATGATGGGAAATTTCTCCCAAAAATCCGATTTCTTCCCCGTTAATTTTTATTTCCGCTGATTTTTGGGGATGCCAAACTGATAATTTAGTTTCCTCGGGACCGGCCTGGTAATCATCATACCAAATACTGCTGATACCCAAACTGTTTAACAGGGAATCAACGACTCCCTTTAACTGGTAAAAATTATCACCTACGAGAAGACCTGCCAGCATTCTTTTTTCCGTATTCGGACTTTTGAAAACTTTTCCCAGTTCAAAAATTTTAATATCGGGAAATTGTCTCAGGTTTTTTTCAACGTTTTTTAAAAGATTGGGTATCAAACTTATCCTTAAATATTTCTGTTCATTACTCAGGGGGTTTTCCACTTCTATTAAACCTTTCTTTGTAAAATCAAATAATTTCGCTTCTTTTTCGCCGAAAAAAGAATAATTATAAACCTCGTTAAAGCCGGCTTCTTTCAAAGCGTTCTTGGCCGCATCTTCCCAGAAAATATCCAAATTTCTTCTGGGAGGAATTAAAGCCGAAATGGGATAAACGGCGCCTATTTTCTTATAGCCGTAGATGCGGCCGATATCTTCAATCAAATCTTCCGACAGGGAAACGTCCAATCTCCTCGTGGGAATTTCAATGTTTAAAAATTTTCCTTTTTTTGTTTTAATTTTGAAACCCAATCTTTCTAAAATATTTTTAACTTCTTTTTCCGGAATTTTTATGCCGAGCAATCTCTCTATATAATTTAAATCCAGTTTCACAATTTTCGGAAAAACCTTCTGGGGATAAACATCAACCAATCCTTGAGCTATTTTACCCTGGGCGATTTTTTCCATTAAATAAGCGGATCGGTTGATGGCAATTTCCGTCATGTTGGGGTCAAGACCGTGTTCAAATCTTACGGAAGCATCGGTTTTTAAATTTATTTTTTTTGAACCGCGCCTGATAACCCTGGGGTTGAAATTGGCTGATTCAATAACAACGATTCTTGTTTTTCTGCTTATTTCAGGCGTTTTACCTCCCTTGATCCCGGCGATGGCCACCGGATTTTTGGCATCGGCAATTACTAGAACTTCCGGGTCTAAAGTAAATGCGTCTCCGTCCAAGGTGGTAATTTTTTCTGAATTTTGGGCAAATCTCACAATAATCTTTTCCCCTTCCAGTTTTTCTCCGTCAAAAGTATGGAGCGGCTGGCCGGTTTCCAACATGACATAATTGACGACATCAACAATATTATTTATGGGCCGCAGGCCGCAAACTATCAATCTTTTCTGGAGCCATTCGGGAGAAGGACCTACTTTTATATCAGTAATTACTTTTGCCGTATATCTGGGGCAGGCCTTTTTATCCTTTATTTCCACTGAAACAAAATCTTTTGATTTTAGGTTTTTATCTTCTTTTAATCTGTAATCCGGTATCTGAAATTTTAATCCCAAAATCGCCGCAATTTCCCTGGCAATGCCGAGATGCGAGAAACAGTCGGCGGCCCGGTTCGGCCTGACATCAATATTTAAAATATAATCCCCTTTTTCTTTCCTGACTTCTTCCACTTCGGCAAAGTGCAAAGTTAAAACTTCAGCCAGTTGTTCTGGTTTCGGCAGTTTTTTCGCAAAAAAAGATTGTAGCCAGTTATAGGAAAATATCATTTTAGAATTGGTTTAAAAATCTCAGATCTCCGGAACGGAATAATCTGACGTCATTAATTTTGTATTTCATCATTACCAGCCTTTCCAGTCCAAACCCGAATGCCCAACCCTGCCAGTCCTTCGGAATCAAACCGGAGTTTTTAAAAACATTGGGGTGCACCATGCCCGCTCCCGCCAGTTCCACCCAGCCCGACTTCTTGCAAGTCGGACACCCTTTCCCGCCGCAAACCACGCAGCTGATGCTCACATCAAAAGAGGGTTCGGTAAAAGGAAAGAAGTCCTGCCTTAATCTTGTTTTTACGTCTTTTTTAAAAAATCTTCTGAAAAATTCATCAATGACGGCTTTAAAATTAGCCACGGAAACCGTTTTATCAACCATTAATCCTTCAACCTGCATCAGTTCGAATTCGTGGGAAATGTCAGTTGCTTCGTGCCGAAAAACGGGTCCGGGCACAATTATTCTCAAAGGAGGATTATTTTTTTCCATATAACGGACTTGGACAGGACTGGTATGGGTACGGAGCAAAAGACCGTTTTTAAGATAAAAAGTATCCCACTGGTCTCGGGCCGGATGGTCTTTGGGAATGTTTAAGGCGTCAAAATTATACCATTCCTTTTCCATCTCGGGGCCTCCGATAACCGAAAAACCCATGCTCTCAAAAATCTCTTCAACTTCTCTTCGGGCTAGAGTTAAAGGGTGTAAATGGCCTAAGCTAGGTTTTTTACCCGGAACCGTAATATCAAAATGAGCATCTTGTGTTTTATATTTAGCATCTCTTGTTTTATATTTTCCTGATTCTACGGCTTTTTCTATTTCATTTTTGATTTCATTGGCTAATTTGCCTTTTTCTTTTCTTTCTTTTTCCGGTAAATCTTTCAGAGAACGCAAAATTTGGGTAATCTCCCCTTTGGGGCCCAAATATTTCCTATAAACCCCAAGAGAGCCTCCTTCTTTTTTGAGTTCTTCTTTAACCTGATTTTTAAGCGAGTTTAGATCGGTTTTCATCGTCCTTATACTTAAATTTTACCTTAATTTTACCTTAAAATCAACTGTGGATAACCCTAAAATTCAATATAAAAAAGCCCGTAAATTGACTTTTAGCGGGCTTCTTTTGCTTTAATTAGCCGGGATAAATCTCTCCGGCTTCATTTGCTATAAATATGGCTGAAAGATCATATCCTTTCTCTCTTAATTTTTCCGAACCGCCTTCCTGCCGATCTAAAAGGACAATTATTTTCACCACTTGGCAGTTTTCTTTTTTTACCTCCTTGATTGCCTTAAGGATTGATTGCCCCGTGGTCAAAGTATCATCCACTATCACCACTTTTCCGCCAAAAGGAAGATTTCCTTCAATTGTTTTTTGCGTTCCGTGTTTTTTCACATCATTCCTAATAATAAAGCCAGAAATGGGTTTCCCTGCTAAATGGCTTATAAGAACGACCGCAGCGACAATAGGATCAGCGCCAATTGTGGGCCCCCCAATAGCATCAATATCCAAATGTCGTATTAAATCAAATATCTTCTTACTTGTTAAAAAGGCTCCGGCCGGAGAAAGAGTTACCTTTCTTCCGTCAAAATAATATTTGCTTTTCTTGCCCGAAGAAAGCGTGAAGCTTCCTTTCTGTAGCGCTTTGGTTTCCTCTATAATTTTAAGCAGATATCTTTTAATTAAATCACCGCTTGCCATTCCCCACCATCCCTGTTATTTTCTGCTTTTTCTCCTTTTTCTGCCAAATTTTGGTACCCGGCCCATAAGATATCTTCTTCTCCGGCGAATTATGAGTAGTGACAATAAGATAATTCCCGTGTTCGTATTCAACCACTTTCCCATCCACCCCTAACGGTCCTCTCTTTTTAAGAAGAAGAATAAGATCGTTATATTGTCCAGGCATAAGGTTTCTTATCTTCGGATTTACTTTTTTACCCAAGTTGTTTCTCCTTTCCTTTCGTCTGTTTAGATACGGCGCTATTTGGACTTTATTATTCTACCCTGTATTCTCACCTCTTTCATTATTATTCTTGAAAAGTGCTGTTTGTTTACAAAAAAGAAGGCTTAGCCTTCATAATCTTCTTTTATCAGATTTTAATAATATGTCAATGAAATAAAAAACTATCCCGAAACGGAATAGTTTTTATCCTAAATTTAGGATATAGGCGAGAAGGCATAATGCGTTGACTACTTGCTCTTTCGAACCTCGCCACCTATAGAAGTTGCTATTCGAAGAGGAGTTGCGTTACGCCCTCTTCGAGCTCTACATGGATTTCCTCGGTTAGTGGCAATGTTATTGTGCGTGATACCGGTAATGCCGTAGGGCCGATAATCAAGGTATACATGTGGCGCGGGTTTTCAATCATGTAAACCACTATCCGCTGAGGCAAGTGATAGCCCGCTGGAAGGCCTACTTCTGCGCTGCCATCGTAGGAATCGATTGCGAAACCCTCGGTAATCACGCGTATCCCCCACGACCCGGGCTCCAAGACGATAACAGGATTTTCCGTGGGAAGCACTGGCTCTTGTGTTTCTTGAGCACACCCTCCTATTCCTATGCATCCCAAGAAAACAACCATCATCAATCCTGGTACCAATAACCTTTTCATATTTTACTCCTTTCCATATTTTGTTAATCTAATTATAATATTTTTATAGACTTTGTCAAGAAAGGAAAACAAAAATATCCCCTCAGGGATATTTTTGTTTTTCTGCGGACCCAAGGGGATTTGAACCCCTGATTTCCTCCGTGACAGGGAGGCGTGTTAACCAGGCTACACTATGAGTCCATTTCACTATAAGTGTCTAAAAATTTTCATGTGCCGACGGCAGGATTTGAACCTGCGACCCCGGCCTTATGAAGACCTTGCTCTACCACTGAGCTACGCCGGCGCGCTTGTTGCGGGGGCTGGAATTGCACCAGCGTCTCGAGGTTATGGGCCTCGCAAGATACTACTTCTCCACCCCGCGATGCAAAAACGGTAAAATTATTTTACCTAAAATTTTACCAAAAATCAAGGGTTTTAAAAAGCGTCTAAATCCCTAAATGATTTTTCGTAAATAGAAAGGGTTTTTCTCGCCTGATCCAAAGCCAACCTGTAATCCGGGTCGTGAATGATATTGTTGCGAGTCTTGTGGGCTTCCTCAAGTTCGGCAATGTTGGTCAGAGTGGCGGCTGTCAATTTTTTTAATCTTTCTCCCAGGGCATCGCCGCTGTATCCCATTCTTTTTAAGGTTTCATCCATCATGTTGTCGGCTTCAATTACGGCCAGTTTGTATTCCGATTCCAGTCCCGTATCCAGTCGGGTCATAACTTTATTCCAATCCTTTTCTATTTTTCTTACCCCGAAAGGCCTGAAAGTCAGGAATTCAAAAATATCGTAAACGAAAAGATAATTCAAAAATTTTGTTCTTAAAAGAAAAAACAAGACGGCGGCAAATAATACTATGCCAAATATTATAAAGGCGATTTTGGCAAGAAGAAACCAGCCCACGAAATTGGGGGAAAAAATGAAAGATATTATTTTTTCGCCTAAATTAGCCATATTTAAAACAATTTCCCGATTTCCAAAATTTTTTCTTCTTCAAAGGGACGGCCGATAATTTGCAGCCCGACGGGTAGTCCTTTAACTTTTCCCACGGGCAGGGAAAGCGCGGGCAAGCCGGCCAGGTTTATTGAAACCGTATAAACATCAACTAAATACATTGACAAAGGGTCTTCAATTTTCTCTCCGATTTTGAAAGGCAGAACCGGTGAAACTGGGGTAAAAATAGCGTCAACCTTTTGGAAAACTTTCTCAAAATCTTTTATAACCTGGGTTCTTACTTTCTGGGCTCTTAAATAATAGGCGTCGTAATAACCGCTGGAGAGCGAGAAAGTGCCCAGCATAATTCTTCTTCTGACTTCGGCGCCAAAACCCTCGCCTCTGGTATCCTGATAAACATCCAGCAGATTTGACGTCTTGGATTTGACGTTTGATATTCCGTATTTAATTCCGTCGTAGCGCGCCAAATTGGCCGAGGCTTCCGAGGGTGCAATTATATAATAACACGGCAAAGCATATTTTGTATGCGGCAGGCTGATTTCTTCAATTTTTACTCCCAGACTTTCGTATTTTTTAATTGCGTCTTTTATTGTTCTTTCAATCTCAGGATCAATTCCTTTAACAAAGTATTCTTTCGGCACCCCCACCCGTAAATTTGAAGCTTGGAATTTGGAATTTGGAATTTCAGATTCAACCGAAGTTGAATCCAGGGGATCTTTCCCTCTTATCGCATTAAAAACAATTTTACAATCCTCAACTGTTTTTGCGAAAGGGCCTATCTGATCCAAAGAAGAAGCAAAAGCAATTAAGCCGTAGCGCGAAACTGCGCCATAGGTCGGTTTCAGGCCGACAACTCCGCAATAAGAAGCGGGCAGACGGATAGAACCTCCGGTATCAGAGCCCAGAGAAAACGCGCAGAAATCCGCTGCTACCGCTGCTGCTGAACCTCCGGAAGAGCCGCCCGGCACCCGGCTTACGTCATGGGGATTGTGGGTGGGGCCAAAGGCCGAATTCTCCGTGGAGCTGCCCATAGCGAATTCATCCAAATTTGTCTTGCCTAAAATTATGACGTTTTCTTTTTTAAGTTTCTCAATAACCGTAGCGTTGTAAGGCGCTGTATAGTTCTTTAAAATTTTGGAAGCGGCCGTGCATTTCAAACCTTCCACCATGATGTTGTCTTTTATCGCACAGGGAATTCCGGTTAAGAGCGGGAATTCTTTTTCTTTTGAAATCAGCTCGTCGGTTTTTTTCGCTTCCGCTAAAGTTAATTCTTCGTTAACGTTCAAAAAAGCGGAAATTTCTCTATCTTTTTTCCTGATATTATCCAAATAGGTTTTACAGAGCTCTAAAATGGAAAATTCTTTTTTCTTTAATCCTGCGTGCGTTTTTGCAATTGTGAGTCCGGTTAAATCCATAAATAACTTTTACTTTAAAATCGATTTTACTTTAAAATAACTTTCTTTTGTTTCCGGCGCCAAATCAATTATTTTTTTTGTCGCCTGGGATTTGCTGTCTGAAATTCGTTCCCAGTCTTTTCTCGTCACGTTTTCCGCTTCAAAAGGATGGCTGGTGGCAGGAATATCCGAAACGTCCAACTCTTTCAGTTCTGCCACGTAATCTAAAATTGAAGAAAGTTCCTTTTGGAACTTTTCAGTTTCTTTTTCAGTCAAAGACAATCGGGCCAGTTTGGCAACATGTTTTACTTCGTCATTGGAAATCATAATACTTAATACCTGATACCTAATACTAGTGAGGCGGCTCCAAATATTCCGTTTCCACCAAAACCTCTTCCAATATATCAAGATTTTCCAAAACTATTCCCGCCCCCCTGACCACCGCCGTCATCGGGTCTTCTATCATTCGGGTGGGAATTTTAGTTTCTTTCTGAATTAAGGTGTTCAGACCTCTTAAAAGAGAACCGCCGCCGGACATATAAAGCCCGGAGGCCATGATATCGGCCAGTAATTCGGGCGGCGCTTCTTCAACGGCCGATTTTATTTCACCAACAATTTGTTTTACGGATTT
>MHLY01000007.1:141594-146586 GCA_001821455.1 Candidatus Nealsonbacteria bacterium RBG_13_42_11 | reverse complement strand
TTAAAAAGACCTTTCGGGCTCCGGCATTTCTGGCCGCGTCGCAAACCGCCTTTTTTTCAACTTCAGTAACGCCGCAGGGTATGCCGATGATTACCCGGGGTCTGGGATTTAAAATAAATTTTTTCTTGCGGGCTTTTTCAATAAAATACCTGAGCATCTGTTCTGTCACCTCAAAATCGGAAATCACTCCCGCTCTCAAGGGCCTGGTGGCAACAATATGACCGGGAGTTCGGCCCACCATTTTTTTCGCTTCTTCCCCGATAGCTAAAATCTGGCCGGTTTTCTGGTTTATCGCCACGACTGAAGGTTCCTGAATGACAATTCCTCGGCCCCGAACATAAACTTCGGAGTTCGCTGTTCCCAAATCAATGGCAATGTCTTCAGAAAATAATTTTGCGATTTTATTTAATATTGATTCTAACATCGGAAATTTTCACTATTTTTAATTTTTGTTCTTGACGCTTTTTAATTTCCACCGAATTTTTTGCCAACGTCCTTTCGCTTATCACAATTCTTATCGGTATCCCGATCAAATCGGCATCAGCGAATTTTTCGCCGGCCGACTTGTCCCGGTCATCATATAATACTTCAATTCCCGTTTTCAGTAAATCTTGGTATATTTTCTCAGCGGTTTTCCTTATTTTTTGGCTGTTTTCTATCTGAACCAAATGAACATCAAAAGGAGAAACCTCTTTCGGCCAGATAATTCCTTTTTCGTCGTGGTGGACTTCTACAATCGCGCCCAAAAGCCTGCCTAAACCTATACCATAACAGCCCATAATAACCGATTTTTCAACGCCGTTCTCGTCTTTTGTTTTCAATCCCAAGGCATCGGAATACTTTGAACCAAGCGGAAATATATTTCCAACCTCTATTGATTTTTCTTCCTCAAGCTTAGATTTATTTAAGCCGAATTTTTTGATGTTTTCATCCGTATAAACTTCTTTATTAATTGCTAACTTCTTCGCTTTATCAATATAAACAATATCCTCCCCCGCTTTTGAAATCGTTTGAAATTCATCTGTAAGTCCCGCTGTGAACGATCCCCCGGCAGCAATCGTTCTGAATGTCACATCGCCGATTCCGGTTCTTTTAAAAATTTTAATGTAAGATTCTGCACAAATTTCATAAAATTTCTTAAATTCTTCTTCTGTACGACTAAAAGAATACAAATCCTTCATCAAAAATTCTCTAACCCGCATAATACCGCTTTTTGTCCGTAATTCGTTTCTGAATTTCGTCTGAAATTGATAAATATAAACCGGCAAATCCTTATACGACTTAACGAAATTAACAAGCGTTGCCGTTATAGGTTCTTCGTGCGTGTTTGCTATACCCAGCTCAGTCCCTCCAACAAGTTTTGTCTTAAACCAATTATCAACTACTTGATCGTTCCATCTGCCTGTTTTTTTCCAAAGTTCGGGATTCTGAAGCGTAGTCATTAAAACTTCCTGCCCGCCAATTTCATTCATTTCTTCACGAATAATATTTTCTATTTTTTTTAAAACTTTTAAACCTAAGGGTAAATAATCATAAACGCCCGCCATTTCTTTTTGGATAAATCCCGCCCGGATAAGCAGCTGGGCGTTTATCGAAATTTCATCCGCCGGAGTTTCTTTTAAAGTTTTAGTAAAAAGTTGCGATTGATACATTCTATAGTAAGCGGTTAATGTCTTTTATTGTCACGAAAATCATCAGTAAAATCAATAAAGCAAAAAAAGCGGCCGTGATATTTTCTTCTATTTTCCTGTTGATCGGACTGCCTTTGATTTTTTCAATCGCCAAAAACAGCAGTTTGCCTCCGTCCAAGGCCGGAATCGGCAAAATATTGAATACGGCAAGATAAATTGAAATCAGGGCGATAAACTGGATGAAATAACTCATTCCCACTTGGGCCGCCTGATTGACCAAGGAACCGATTCCTATGGGCCCGACAAACTGGACGCCCTTGGGCAAACCCTGACCGTGAATTAAATTTCCCAAAAGATCCACCCACCCCGTAATCACAGAAAGGGTCAAACTAGCAGTTGCCTGAATGCCTTTTATCGGACATTGCCACCAGGGATAAGATTTTTCCGCGGTTCTTGCCAAAGCCACTCCCATGGCTCCTTCGCCATCGGGCGGAGAAATCCGCGGCACCAAAGAAACGTCAAAAATTTCTTTTCCCCGCTGAACAGTTAAAGTAATTTCCTGGCCCTGATATTGTTCGGTTAATTCATGGATTTCTTTGACTTTCGTAATTGGAAATTGGGAATTGGAAATTGAAAATTTCAGAATGGCGTCCCCGGCTTTCAAGCCCGCTTCTTCAGCCGGAGAATCAGAAGCAATCCCTATCAGCTGTATTTTAGGATTAACCAGAGGCCCCGTTTCTTCGTCGGAAATCGCCTGGGGCGCTCCGATTCCGTAAACAATGCTTAATAAAATTGCCGCCACTATCCAAAAAGAAACCACTCCGCCCAGCATTATCAAAGCCCTCTGCCAAACGGGTTTTCCCGTAAAACTCTGGTAATCTTCCAAATTTGATTTTTCACCGCTCTCTCCCGGTATTTTTACAAAGGCGCCGAAAGGTAAAAGATTGACGGAATAAATCGTCTCCCCTATTTTTTTCCCGAAAATTCGGGGCGGATAACCTACGCCGAATTCCTCAACTTTTACTCCCATTTTTTTGGCAACGATAAAATGACCGAATTCATGCAGAACCAATAAAGCAATTATGCTGATGAAAGTAATAACAATGGTGAAAATCATATTATTCCGCTATTTCTTTTCTCTTTTTCTCTCCCAGGTTTTCAATTTTTTCATTATATTCGTCAATTAACTTCTGAAGTTCGTCTTTGGCCCGGAATTTATCATCTTCCCTGATTTCTCCCTCTCTTTCTTTTACCTGGATTTCGCTCCAGGCCTCTTCGCGCCACTTCCTGACGGTTCTTTTCGCCTGCTCTTCTTTTTCCGAAATTACCTTCACTAAATCCTTGCGGTATTCTTCGGTTAAAGGAGGCAGATTTATTCTTATCACGTCTTTATCAACAATCGGCGAGGCGCCGACGCCCGTTTTCCCCAAAGCCGCGACGATTCCTTCCAAATACGATTTATCCCAGGGCTGAATCAAAATTTGCCTGGCTCCGGGAGTGGAAATTGCCGCCAGTTGTTTTAAAGGAAATTTCTGGTTAAAACAATCAACTACCACATCCTCCACCAAAGAAGGCGTGGCCCGGCTCGTCCTGATTTTTGCCAGTTCTTTGTCGTAAAAACTGACGACTTTATCAAGTTCCGGTTTAATTTTTTGAATAATTTCTTTATGCATCTTTGCTTTTTTGCTTAGAATTCCAGCATTAATATTTCCAAAGCCAGCCGCGGATTGACGTTGGTTCTTGAAATCAGGAATTGCGTGGTTTGGATAAGTTTAAGGATATTTTTTAATTTTAGTAAAGAATAATTTTTATCCGTCGGAATCTCCAGCTTGTTCCCGGAATTAATTATTGAAATAATTTTTGTTCTGAAATAATTCAGCCAGGTATCCAGCGTCTCAAATATGTCATTATTATTTTCCGCTAAAGTTTTTGCGTATTGAAAGCGGGTTGCTATTGAAGATTTTGAAATCTTATTGAGTTTTTCTATTTCTTCCCGGAAATATTCTATTTTTTCGGGACTGGAAATCAAATCCAGCGCTAGTCCCGGTTTGCCTCCGGAAATTTCTGAAACTTCTTCTGCTTTTTCTTCGGAAATTCCCTTATCTTTCAGATATTTCTTAATTTGCTCTTTTCGGAGCGGATAAAACCTGATGGTTTCAACGCGGGAAATAATTGTCGGAAAAAGATATTCGGGCGCTTCGGTGATTAAAAATAAAATTGTTCTGCCTTTCGGCTCTTCCAGGGTTTTCAAAAACGCGGTCTGAGCTTCCTGATTCATCAGATGAGCTTGGTCAATAATGGCTGCTTTTATAGGTGCGGAATGGGGTTTTAACGATAATTTCCGGATAAGGTCCCTGATCTGGCCGATTTGAATTTGTTTTTCTGCGGGGGTAATCAGAACCAGATCGGGCTGGAATGTTTTCTCAACATCTTCTCCGAATAACAAGGAAATCATTTCCAGGGCCGTCTTTTTCTTTCCCAATTTTGTCGGACCGGAAAATAAATAGGCGTGGGAAAACCCTCCTGTTTTAGCCGCGTTTCTTAAAAACTCCCACTGTTTTTCATGGCCGATGATTGGCATTTTTTTAGAAATAATTTCTCTATTTTTTGCTCAAGATGCTCTTTTTATAAAGTTCCAAGTTCTCCAACATGATACCGGTTCCCTTGGCAACGCACAACATCGGCTCTTCTGCCAAAAAACAAGGCACTCCGGTTTCCCGTGAAATTTTCTCGGTAATATTTCTTAAAAGAGCGCCGCCTCCTGAAAGCACCATGCCCTTATCAATAATATCGGCTGACAGCTCAGCCGGTGTTTCTCTTAACACCGTTTTAATAACTTTAATGATTTCCATTATCACGTCGGAAATTGCCTCGGCAATTTCGTTGGAAGAAATTTTTACGGTCCGGGGCAATCCTAAAATCAGATCCCGGCCCTTGATTTCCATTTTTCTTTCTTCTTTTTCGGGAAGAGCGGTTCCGATTTTTATTTTTATTTCCTCGGCCGTCTGCTCTCCTATCGCTAAATTGTATTTTTTCTTAATATAATCTGAAATCGCCAGATCAATCTTGTCCCCGGCCACTCTTACTGACTGACAATTGACTATTCCGCCCAGAGAAATCACGGCTGTTTCCGCCGTTCCGCCGCCGATATCAACAATCATATTGCCGGAGCACGAATTAATGGGAACGCCGGCGCCAATAGCCGCTAAAACCGGCTCTTTTGCCAAATAGACCTGTTTGGCGCCCGCATTTAAGGCAGCTTCAATTACCGCCCTTCTTTCAGTGGATGTAATCCCGGCCGGCACGCCGATTAATAATTCCGGCTTGAAAAAACGCCAAAAACCCGTAACTTTATCAAGAA
>MHLY01000007.1:125201-141588 GCA_001821455.1 Candidatus Nealsonbacteria bacterium RBG_13_42_11 | reverse complement strand
TCAGCATCGCCTGAGTGACCCTGAAATCGGCAATGACTCCGTCTTTTAAAGGCCGGTAAACCTTAATAATATCCGGCGTCCGGCCAATCATTTCTTTGGCCGTTTCTCCCACGGCCAAAATCCTGTTTTCCGGAATGGAAACAGAAACTACCGAAGGTTCCTGTAAAACCACCCCTTTTTTAGGAAGAAAAACCAGAGAATTGCAAGTACCTAAATCAATGCCAATTTTAGTAATCATAGTATCTTTTATAATACCCTAAACCTTCTAATTTGACAAACCATCCCTTCTTCTCTGGAATAAAAAACCGAAGGTGCCGCTTAGGAAAATTGTGAGGCCGGAAATGACAAAAATCAGGGAATATCCCAAGGGCAAAATTATCAGCCCGCCGATTATTGAACCTGCAGCCGTGGCCAAAGGAGCGAAAATCGTATCAATGGCAGCCGACTCCTCGGGATACTTTTTTAATTTGAGGGACAGAAGTCCCGAACGGCCGGCCTCAGCAATCAAACCGCCGATGGAAGTTCCAAGGGTTATTAAAAACAAGGAGGAGAAATTTAAGATGGTTGAAAGCCCGCCCAATACCACTGAGAAAAATCCGGCCACCTGGCTGCCCCAGGAAATATTTGTTTCACTCTTGAATCTGGCAACCTGTTTTATCACCCAAAAAGACAGTGGTAAAAAGACGAGATATAAAAGAGAATTGAAAATTAAAATCTGATTTTGCGACCAGTTAAGATTTTTCAGGAACAAAACAAAGAAACTGTTGTTAAAACCGGCTAAAACCAAAACTAAAAAAGAAATAAAAACGAAACTAAAGGTGTTTTTCTGTTTTAATTCCGATAAAGCGAAGCGGTAATTCTTATTTTGCTGCTTAATTTTTAATCCGTCAGCCATTTGCGAGGTGTGTTTTTTCAATCTGCTGAAGCAGAAGACGGAATTAATAACCTGAATCGCCAGACTTAAGATAAAAACTCCTGCAAAACCGAACTTCCAGATAAACAAGGCGCCGACGGCCGGAGCTATGGCTGCAGCATAGGAATTGGCTGAATAAAACCAGGCGAAAGCCCGGTCGTAATTTTCCAATTTGGAACCCATTAAAATTGCTCTTGAGGAGACAAAAAAGAGGCTGGCGGAAATACCCAAAATTATCTGGAATAAATAAAAAACGGGGAGGTTTGGGAAAATAATCATTCCCAGGGCGTGAATTCCGTAGCCAAAAATTCCAACGGCTGATAATATCGCCGGATTTATTTTATGGTTTAAAAATCCTGCCAAGGGCGCGAAAATAGCAATAGGAAGATAAATCAAAAAATTAGCGTAGCCGACCTGAGGAAGGGAAAAACTTTTTGCCACCAGGAATAAGGGAAAATAAAAAGAGTAAAGTTTGTATCCAAACATTAAAAAGAAATGCGAAAGAGAGGCATCTCTGGTTATTTTTTCAATTTTCGGGATAAAGGGCATATTTTAGTATTTTAACAGATATTTTTGAATAAATGAACGTTAATATTAATAATTGATTTTAGTTCGTTAATTAGTATAATGAAAAATAATGACTAAAAGGACGCGGACAATTTTGTTTCTGACTTTCACGGTTATTTTTATTCTGGTGGCGCCGGTGGTCGGCCTGTACTCCCAGGGATACCGGATTGACTTGAATCCCCCTTCGGGCGGAAAAGTTTTAACTCAAACCGGAGGAATTTATCTCAAGGTCCTACCAAAACAAGTTGAGGTATATCTGGACGGAGAATTAAAACAGAAAACCGATTTTATTTTCGGTTCCCTTTTAATTGAAGATCTTCTGCCTAAAAAATATAAAATAGAAGTTAAAAAAGCGGGTTTTTATTCCTGGGAAAAAACCCTGGAAGTAAAAGAAAAAGAAGTTGTGGAAGCAAAAAATATTGTTTTATTTACTGCTAATCCCGACTTCACTGTTTTAAGCAAAAACGTGGCTAATTTCTGGTTTTCTCCCGACCAAAGAAAAATAGTTCTGAAGGAGAAGGAAAAAAACGGCTGGTCTCTGAAACTCTACGAAACGGATAAAAACGTTAAAAGCCATCTGATGTATTCAACGGATATTTCAAAAATTGGGGCCGATTTAATGAATCTGGAATTCTCCGAGGATTCAAAAAACATATCTTTAGAAATAGGCATGGCTGAAGAATTGAAATATTTCACAATTTCCCTTGATAAAACTCCGGCGACACTGCAAAAAAGCAGTAAACCTCAGCCGCTTTCGGAAAATACTGTCGCTTCAAGGAAAATAAATAACGATAGTTATTCTCTGGATAATTCCGGCAATTTATATAAAAATGAGGAGAAATTAACGGAAAAATCGTTCCCCGTCAAAAAAGAAACAGAATACAGTTTGGAGGTTTTTTCTAATTTTATTTTCCTGAAAGAAGGACAAACTTTATATCGGTTTAACTCTGATTCCAGATCTTTTGAGAAATTTTTCGACGGGATTAAAGATTTAAAAGTTTCTCCCGATTCCAGAAAATTAGCCTATTTTTCGGACAACGAAATCTGGGTTTTATTTTTAGAGGATATTATGAGCCAGCCGCAAAAAAAAGCCGGGGACAAATTATTTTTAGTCCGGCTTTCAGAGAAAATTGACGATATTTTCTGGCTGAATTCCGATTATTTGACGTTTAACAGCGGGGATAAAGTGAAAATCGGCGAAATTGACGACCGGGATAAAATCAACATTATGGATATGGCTGAATTTAAAAACCCAGATTTCTTCTGGGGCCAATACGATAAAAAACTCTATATTTTAAGCAAGGAGAATCTATACCGTTCCGATATCCTGTTCCCTTGATTCAATTTTCTTTTTGAAATCCATCCAGTTTACTTCTCCGCCGTTGGAGAGATCGCAAATTTGCCTAAAAGCACAATACTTGCATTGCCAATCATCGTTTGGATATCCGGGAATTCTTGCGGGAATTATATTTTTATCAATTTGTTTTTTCAGATAATCCAAACCTGATAAAAGATTTTTGACGCGGGCCTCGTCGTAAGTCAGCACGAAATCTTTAAGTTCCAGTTTGTCCTTATCCACATAAAGCAGTATTCCTTTGGGAACCTTGAAGAAATGCATGTACAACTGAACCTGATCCACATTTTCCTCTTTGGGTTCTGCTAATTTTCCGAAAATCATGCTGTTCATGCTTTTAATGTCTAAAACATACATATCTTTTCCGTCTGAAATTATTGCATCAGCCCTTCCTGAAATCAATTCCTGCGGCGGAATATTCACTTCGGAAGCCACAACATGAATCTCTCTTATGCTCAGCAGCGGCTTCATAATTAACTGGTGAATATGGTCGCCGTGATCAAACATTCTTAAAACTCTTGCCTCCATTTCTTCACGGGGGGCATTTTTAAATTTAAAAAAGACTGCCCGCGGGCATTTGCCGGCATCGGTAATATAAAAATGCTGCTGTTCCCTGTCTTTTTGCCTGTCAAAATAAAATTTGTCTATAAGTTCTTTAAGCATATTACCTCTTTTGCCACTGAGGAGCTCTTCTTGCTCTCTTCAAGCCGAATTTCTTTCTTTCCCGCATTCTCGGGTCTCTCGTCAGATAGCCCGCTTTTTTTAATTTCGTTCTTAATTCAGGATTAAACAAAACAAGGGCTTTGGCAATGCCGTGCCTGACGGCTTCGGCTTGGGCGTGCAAACCGCCGCCCTTTACTTTAACTGAAATTTGAAATTGGCCGATTAAATCCGCTGTTTTCAAAGGTGAAAGGGCGGCTTCCCGCAATTCTAAAGTCTGGAAATAATTTTCAAAAGATTTTCCGTTAATTACGATTGTCTTTTCGCCTTCTTTCGCAAGTCGCACCCGGGCTATCGCCGTTTTCCTTCGGCCGACTTCTTCAAAGTACCTTAGCGCTTTTTTTATCTCTTTCGGTTTTTCAATCCGGTGTTTTTTCGGCGCAGCGACCACAGAAGTCGGTTTTTCCTTTTTTGTTTTAATTTTTTTAGTAGGGGTCATTTTGTTTTTTCAAATTTCAATCTTTTTATCATTTTAGCCCTTAATTTATTTTTGGGCAGCATTCCGAAAACCGCTTTTTTCAGAATTTCCGAGGGATTCTTTTGAAAAATAGTTTTTAAGGGCGTGAATCTCTCGCCTCCCAAATATCCGGAATGGCTGAAATATTTCTTTTGTTCAAACTTTTTCCCGCTGAATTTCAATTTCTCAACATTTTTTACTATGACAATATCGCCCCTGTCCAAATACGGCAAAAAATCGGGACGGTGCTTGCCCCTTAATAAAATAGCAATTTGGCTTGCTAGTCTGCCTAAAATTTTATCCGCCGCATCAATGGTTTGAGTTTGGTGCTCTGTGTTTTTCATATCATTTAACAAGTTCTATTATCGCCATTTTCGCGCCGTCCGATTTTCTCGGTCCCAGTTTGATAATTCTCGTATAGCCTCCCGCCCTATCTTTATATCTCGGACCGATTTCATCAAATATTTTTTTCACTGTCGCTGAAGGCAAAAATCTCAGTAAAAAGCGGCGGGATGAAAGATTATTTACCTTGCCCCGGGTAATATGCTTTGCAATAAAAGAAGCGAGCTCTTTAGCCTTAGCTTCGGTGGTTTCAATTTTTTCTCTTAATATCAAGGAAGCGGCTAAGGTCTTTAAAAGAGCTTTTCTCTGGTCGGTTTTTCGGCCGAATTTTCTACCTTTTTTTCTTTTTCTCATGTTTTATTTTTTTTACCGGTTTTTTGACTTTTTTCTTTTTCTTTTCCGCAACGGGTTTTACGGCTTCAATTTTTTCTGAAATCTTGGGTTTCAGGGCATCAACAAATAATGAGAAGTGGTTGACTAAAATTTCTGACGCCTTAAAGAAAGCGGCTTCTGGAGTAATGGTTCCGTCCGTTGTTATCTCTAAAAACAGTCTGTCGTAATCAGTTCTTTCTCCCACTCTCATGTTTTCTATTTTATAACTTACTCTTCTTACGGGGCTGAAAATGGCGTCAATCGGAATTACGCCAATTTCCGTTTTTTCCTGGTTGGCGCTTTTTCTTGTTTCCCGCGGGGAATAGCCTATGCCTTTTTCAATTTTAATTTCCATATCTAATTCCGCGCTCTTGGCGGTCAGAGTGGCGACGTGGCAATTCTTATTTATCAATTCTGCCTGGCTGGGAAGTTTAAAATCGGAGCCCTTCACTTCTTTCTCCCCTTTTATTTTCAGGGTGGCTGTCTGGGGTTCATCGGTAAAAAGTTTAAATCTTAATTGCTTTAAATTAAGCATCAACAGAACCAGATCTTCTAAAACGCCGGGAATCGTTGAAAACTCGTGGGAAACGTTTTTGATTTTTACCTGGGTGACGGCGGCGCCTTCCAGGGATGACAATAAAACTCGACGCAAACTATTGCCCATGGTTATTCCGTAACCGGGGTACAAGGCTTCCATTTCAAAGGTGGCCTTGTTTTCTTCTTTTTTTACGATTTTTGGAGGATTGGGTAACGTAAACATAATAGTAATTCTTATTTAGAATAAAACTCAAAGATTGAAGAAATTTCTGCCGGTGGAGCAGCTTCTTCTATGGTTGGTAAATTTTTGACCTTTCCCTCCAGTTTCTCGGCTTCCAAACTGAGCCAGGACGGAGGAGTGTGTTTTTTTAAAATTGACGGAAGATTACGGGAAATCCCCTTTTTAGCGGAACCTGTCTTAATTTGGATTTTGTCTCCTTTTTTCACCAGGTAACTGGGGATATTAATCGGTTTTTCATTAACTAAAATATGACAATGGGAAACTATTTGCCTGGCCGCTGCCCTTGAGGAGGCAAAACCCAGCCTGAAAACAACGTTATCCAAACGGCGCTCCAGGGTCTTGATCAACAAGGCTGCGGCATCTTCTTTTCCTCTTTTTCCAAGAGCGGCTTTAACATAATTTTTAAATTGCCCTTCCTTTAAATTATACCAGTTTCTTAATTTTTGTTTTTCTTTCAGTTCTTTGCCGTACTCTGAAAGGGGTCGCGGCCTTCTTTTTCCTTTTTGGCCGGGAGGATAAGGTTTTCTCACCATCGGACATTTAGGCGAAAGACACCTTTCTCCTCTGAGAAATAATTTTACCCCTAAGCGACGGCAAATTTTACATTTAGAATCGTTCATATTGGACCATTCTTATACTCTTCTAACTTTCGGCGCCCGGCAGCCGTTATGAGGAATTGGAGTAATATCCTTAATTGAAATGACCTCTAATCCTCCGGCCACCAACGACCTGATGGCTGATTCGCGACCCGACCCGATACCCTTAACGAAAACCGCCACTTTTCCAATTCCAAATTTTCTGGCGATCTGGCAAAGAGCTTCGGCAACCTTGGAAGCGGCGAAAGGCGTGGCTTTTTTCGTTCCTTTGAAGCCGACTGTGCCGGCGCTCGTGCCGGCCAGCATGTTTCCTTCCGGGTCGGTTAAAGTGATGATTGTGTTATTGTAGGTTGAAGAAACATAAACTCGGCCCTCGGTGATTTTCCTGACCGGGGCGGCTTCTTCTTTTTTCACTTTCGGCCCTATCTTTTCTCCCTCTTTTATCAATTCCTCTTCAGTTTGTTTGATAATACGCTTTTTTCCCATAGATAATATTTATTTTATGTTGGCGTGGCGGCCGGTTTTCTTCCCGAACCCACGGTTTTTCTGACGTTTCCTCTGACGGTTCTGTTGTTGGTTCTTGTCTGTTGACCTCGGACCGGAAGCCCTCTCATGTGGCGCATGCCCCGCCAAGCAGAGATGTCTTTTAATCTCTTGATATTCAGCATGACTATTCTTTTTAACTCTCCTTCAATCTTGTAATTTTTCTCAATCATATCTTTGAGTTGAGAAACTTCCTGGGCCGTTAATTCGACAGCCTTCTTTTTCGGATTAACCCCTGTTTCTTTCAGGATTTTCTTGCTCAAAGAACGACCTATTCCGTAGATATAAGTCAGGGCTATCTGTATTTGTTTGTTTTCGGGGATGTTTACCCCGGCAATTCTCGGCATAAAAATTATCCTTGTCTCTGTTTATGTTTTGGGTTTTTCTTGCAAATGACATAAAGTCGTCCTTCTCTTCGGACGATTTTACAATTTTTACAGATTTTCTTAATTGATGGCCGTACTTTCATGCGTTAAGGTATTACTTTCCTCGATAAACTATTCTGCCCCGTTTTTCGTCATAAGGGCTCATTTCTACAGTAACCCTGTCTCCAGGCAGAATCTTAATGCGGAATATCCTTAATTTCCCCGCTAAATGGCAAAGCATCTCGCCTCCCTCGTCTAATTTCACCTTAAAATTAGTGCTGGGCAGGGCTTCTATTACTTGACCTGTTTTTCTTAAAATTTTTTTATCCATTAAAAAAACGCGCAATTAGTTAATTTAGCAGAAAGCGCTAAATTAGTCAATGTTAAGATTAAGGTTAATTTTATCTATATTTTGAGGCACTTTTTTGACCCAAAACGGCCATAATTCCACTTCCGCCTTATCAACCCCGGACTGCTCTTCCAAAAATATCTTACTCTCTAAAAGCGACTTTCCCTGAAGGTTTTTCTTTAATTCGGGTATATTGATGGCAGGAAAAGTTTTAACTGAAACATCCAAAGAAAGTATAATCTTACCGGATTTCAAATTGATGGTCTCGGGATCTTTGTCTGTCTTCAAGCTTGGTTCGTAAAATTGTTTTCCCTCGGGAACTTGGTTGTCTAATAAGTCCTTGATGAAGTTTCCAAAGTCCTCTTCTCTGAATAAAAGAGTGCTGGACTTGGCTTTCGCCTGATAATTGAAATTGGAAACATTATCCCCGGCTCCCGCTAAAGAAAAAGTTTCAACAATTTCCGTCTGAACAGCGTCTTCAAAAAAAGAAAATCCGGCTGATACTTTTTCCGTCTGAACAACGGTTCTGAAAGCGGCTTCGCATTCTTCTTTAACTTTCTTGGTTAAAATATTTTTAGCATTTTCTAAATCTTCTTTGGTAACCTGATAGGTCTCCTGGGAAAATCCGCCCGTCATGGCCTGAAAAGATTTGGCGTAAATTTTAGTGTATTTATCGCTGCCGGCAAATCCGGGAATGGAAAAAGTGGTGGGCCCGATATTGTATTCGGGACCGACCTGGTCCGCGATCACTTTGGTTTCAACTTCTCCGGCGATTAATTTTCCTTTTTCATAATGGCCGCCGGGAACCGTTATTTTAGTCGGAGTTCTGAATATCTTTCCTTCGGCCGAAACGAAACGGGTGGTGGCGACTAAGACCTGAGGACTAACCGAATATTCATTATAAATTTTAATCATTCCCTCGGCTTTGGTTTCTTTCAGGATTTTGCCCGAAGCGGGAAAATTCTCAGTAATGCCTTTTTCTCTTTCAAAAATCTGGCCCGGAATGATTTTATTTGTAAAATCGGCTTCTTTGACTTCCTTATCAATCGTCAATTTGGTTTTCAGGGAAAGAGTATCGGTTTTCGGCCAAATTTCCACACTGGCTTTGGATAGATAAAAGAAACAGGAAGCCCCCGCTAAAACCAAAAATAAAACCAGAATAGAAAACCAACTGATTTTAACCGAGGGTTTCTTAATTTCAGTTTCCGGTCTTTCCGGCTCCGGTTCGGCTTCTTCTTTCAGGATTTCTTTTACTTCTTTTTTCTCCAAATCTTTCGGAGGAAAAATATCAATTACCTTTATTTTCATATTTTTATTAATTATATCAGGAAATTACCTAACGGAGAACGGCTCTGATTCTTCGCACTCCGGCGCCCGACGATTCCTCTTTTATAATCTTGAAATTGCCCAATTCCGATGTCTTTTTTACGTGGGGACCAGCGCAAATTTCTCTGGAAAAGTTGCCCGCCGAATAAACGCTTACTTTTTCGGGATATTTTTCTTTAAAGAAGGCCAGGGCGCCCGACTTCAGGGCGTCTTCGTATTTCATTTCTTCTTTTTTTACTTCCAAATCTTCTTTTATTTTTTCATTAACCAGGTCTTCAACTTTTTTAATTTCTTCGGCTGTCATTTTTTGGGGATGGGAAAAATCAAACCTCAATCTCTGGGAAGTAATATCGGAGCCCATTTGCTTGACGTGGTCTCCTAGAACCTGTCTTAAAGCGGCGTGAAGCAAGTGGGTGGCGGTATGAAGTTTTGGAGAAAACTCTCCGCCGCCGCCGAATTTTTTCTCGGCTCCTGCGCGGGAAATTTCTTGATGTTTTTTTCGTGCCTCATTAATAAATTTAATTACTTCTTCTTTTAAAATAATTCTTTCTTTCCAAAATTCTTCGAATTCCTCTAAAGATAGATCTACCGGAAAGCCATAGCTTTGTTCAAGAAGAAAAAGTTTATCTCCTAATTCTTTTGCGTCTTCCATATCATTATAATGAGATTTTAATTCTCCAGTTCTTTTATTTATTTCATCTACTTTTGCTGACTGAATTTCACTCCACCAAGAAATAATATCGTGTAATTTATTTAATCCTTCTTCAAAAATTATCTCAAATTTTTCTTCTTCATTTTGGATGACTGTCAAAATATCGGCTTCCTGAGATTTGACTTCAGGATAAATGTCTTGGTAAATCTCAATTACTTTTTGGGCCAGCGGTATTAAAAAGTTTTCCGCTAAATTCAGCAATTTCCCGTATCTGATCGCCCTTCTTAAAACTCTTCTTAAAACATATCCCCTTTCCACGTTGGAGGGCAGAATTCCTTCCGAGATTAAAAAGACCGAACTTTTGACGTGGTCGCTGATAATTCTTTTTGCTTTTTCATTTTCTCCCGGAATTTCGTTGATAATCGGCAAAAATAAATCGGTTTCATAAACTGAATTTTTATTTTGAACCACCAGCGCCAATCTTTCCAGGCCCATGCCCGTATCAACTCCCTTTTGTTTAAGAGGCGTCAGTTTTTTATTTTTATCCTGGTAATATTCGTTAAAAACCAGGTTCCAGACCTCGCTATTCTTAAAATAAATTTCCGTTGTCGGACCGCAGGGCCCCTCTTCTCCGGTCGGGCCCCAAAAATTATCTTCTCTACCGCATTTTTTAATTTTATCTTCCTTTATCCCTAACTTTTTCCAAATCTCAATTGACTCTTTATCCTCTGAAACATTCTGATCGCCTTCAAAAACCGTAAAAACGGCTTCATGCGGCGACAGTTTCAGTTCTTTAAAAAGAAATTCGTAAGCCAGCTTAATCGCTTCTTCTTTAAAATATCCGCCGAAGGAAAAATTACCCAGCATTTCCAGAAACGTCAGATGAGTGTCATCGCCCACTTCCTCAATGTCGGAAGTCCGGAAACATTTCTGCGCGGTTGCGGCATTTGGGCCATAAGGAGATTTTTCAGCCAAATAATAAGATTTGAACTGCTGCATGCCGGCGGTAGTAAAAAGAACCGACGGGTCAGTCGGTATAAGCGAACTTGAGGGCACAATTTTGTGCCCTTTTCCCTCAAAAAATCTCAAAAACTTTTCTCTTAATTCTTTTGAGTTCATTATGAGTATCTGTCGGCTACGCTTGAGGCGGCGAAAGATTCAGGTTTAATTTTGGGTTCAAAGCCGTTGCCGCGGATAAGGCCCACCACTTCTTTTATCATGTCTTTGGTCTGGCCGTTTTCTCCGACGTCGGCATGGATATAACGAAGCTGGTAATGAAGAGTTTCGGGTTTAAAATTTTTGATTTCTTTTTCAAAATTTTCTCTTAAATAAAGAGCTAACTGGCAGGAAAGAAAAACTTCCTCCAAAATCCTCGTTTTCCAGGTATAAAATTTTCTGCCTTTATAAGCAATTTTTTTAAGAAAAAATCTGCCCCCTTCCCCGATTCTGAGAACGACAATGGCTAAGGGAAAATGGGGCTCTTCGCTGGAAGAGGAATCACAGCCGATAATAATATCATAAAACTTCTCTGGTTTCTCAGAGATGTAGTTTATCAGTTCTCGGATAACTTCGTTCATTTTTAAATTTCCTTTGGTCGGGCTGTAAAAAAAGCCGTTTAAAATCTTCTCCATAGCAAGATTTCCTATCTTAGCGCTTTTTACTTATAAAATCAATATTTTTCGCCAGAGCAATAAATTCTTTCGGGTTTAGCGAGGCGCCGCCGACTAATAATCCCTGGAAGCCGGCTTCTTTAATATAATTAACCGCATTTTGAGAATTAACGCTGCCGCCGTATAAAACTACGGGATATTTAATTGCTTTTCTCATTTTTCTTGCCTTTTCCGGACTGCAAGGCTTGCCCGTGCCGATGGCAAAAACCGGCTCGTAAGCAATAATAACTTTTTTAGCAATTCCTTTTAATCCTTTTTTCAGTTGAGCCAAGCTTTCAATGCATAAAATGGGCTTTAATCCCGAACTTATCGCGGCTTTTAATTTTTTATTTATAATTTCATCAGTTTCTTTCTGATATCTTCTTCTTTCCGAGTGGCCGATAATTACATATTCACAACCGAGATTTTTCAGCATTTTAGGGCTGATTTCTCCGGTAAAAGCGCCGCTTTCTCCCCAAAAACAATCCTGGCTGCCGATTTTAGATTTTAGAAACGGAAGAAAAACAAAGGGCGGACAAATGACAATCTCCACATTTTTCAGATCTTTAATTCCTTTTTTTACCGAATTAAAAAGCCCCTTGGCTTCAATTAAAGTTGTTGGATGACACTTCCAGTTAGCGATAATTAAAGGTTTCATATAAGAAAATCTGCTTTTATTGTTTTTATTCTTCGTTCGCAAACGAGGCAACGGATTTTGCGAAACCGTCTTTTTCCAGCGTCATGCTTAATATATTGCCGAATCCCGACACAAAACCAAGAAGATTCTGGTTTTTATAATCTATACGATCGTAGTAACCTTTTATCGCCACAGTGTAATCTCTTTGCCAGCCGTCTTTTTCCGGGATGGCGTTATATGTTATGTCAATTTTATCTCCTTTTTCAAGTTTTACATATTTCCCGTCGTCCATTTCCAAATTAACGATTTCTTTATCGTTCAATAAGGACATGGCTGGTTTTAATTCCTTGATTTCCATTGGTTCATCTGCTGAATAATCTATGGCTATATAATCAACCTGATAAAGACCCGCGATGGCCTCCAAGCGTATTTTCAACTCATCAGATTGAATATCTTGGATATCTAAAAAAACAACGAAATCATCCCATAATTCTGTTCCTACTCTTAAAGAATCTTGTTTTACCCAATTATTGCCATCCCAAACCTCTATGTTTAAAACTAACCCTTCTTCAAATCTTTCCCTAAGAAATTCATTAAAAAGCGGCAAAGACGATATGGTACTCCCCCATTTCTCTAAATAATTTTCACCTAATTTTTCCATAATATAAACTCCCCAATCAGTAAGAAGTTGTTGGCTTTTAACATTCAAAAATAGTTTTGCCTCTTTTACATCCGGTTTTTGGAATTTCAATTCAATGTAATCCCTTAAATCGGATTCATTCTGGCTGGGAGAACTGATCCAGGGGTTGTCGTCAGGTTTTGATACCAGTTTTAAGCAGTCGCTGTTATTCTTGTTTTTACAGGAAACAGGCGATATTTCCTCTTTTATCGTGTGGAACTTCCCGTCAACATCCGGCATGACAAAAGAATTGTCGTCAGGATGGTCTATGACATAGAATTTAAACCCCTCTGTTAAGGATATTTCGTCAAGCTCCTCATTGATTTGTAAAAAGTAATTATTGCCGGTTTGTTTTAAGTATTTCAGGCGGTCATAACTGGTTGTTTCTAAAAATTTTATAACTGCCATAGGATAACTTTCATGTTCAAATTGGTATTCTCCCCCGTCAAAAGAATAAACAAAAGGACAAGAAACGTCAGAAGAACCGCTAAAACCTGCATTTACAACACAGTACGTATAGGGGAATACTTTATCAGTTTCCATAGTACGCGCACAACACTTGTATTTTGCTTCATCAGTCCAATTCGTTTGATACCAATAAAAATGACTGGTCTTGGAATTATTTATTGGATCAATAGGAATCGTGCTTAAATATTTTTCATCAACTAATTTTTGCAAGGCGCTATTTTGGTCCCAATAATTTTGGGGATTTTCATTCCAACTGCTTCCCAAACTAGTGTCTTTAAAACTTTCTTCTGATAAGACAGATATGGGATATGAACCATGATCTATCTCGTACATTTCTAAGGCTTTTTGAATAGTATTTAAATCTTCTTGTCTTCTGGCGTCTCTGGCTTTTTCTGCTCCGCCTTTTATGCTTACCAAAACAACACTGGATAATAATCCGATAATGGCGATAACCACTAGTATTTCAATTAACGTGAAGCCGATATTTTTCTTTTTCTGATTAAATAATTTCATTTTGGGCAAAGAATTATTAAATAATCTATTGTCTTTTCAGGTAAGAAGCGGCTTTTTCGGGCGCAATGGTTGAAATTTCCATTCGCGCTCCCAGCTCAAATCCTCCTAAAGTCGCGGTTTTGGGCAGAATCGTCCAGTGCCAGTGGTAATAAGAATAATTTTTTCCGTCGCAGGGAGCCGTATGCAAATAAAAATTATGGGCCGGATCGGACAGGCCTTTATGAATTTTTTTCAAAGCAACCTGAAACGCTTCGGCCAGCTGCCATTTTTCTTTTTCGTTTATCCTTTCAAAATAAGGCAGGTGGTTCTTAGGGGAAATAATAATTTCAAAAGCCGATTTTGAGGCAAAAGGGCAAACCGCCAAAAAATCTTCGTTTTCAAAAACAACCCTCTTTTTGGTTTTCCTTTCCCATTCATTCATCTCGCAATAAACGCATTTTTTTGTTTTTTCAAAATGTTTTTCCGAGCTTAAAAGAGCTTTTTGCAAATCGAAATCAATTAAAGGCGTGGTGATTATCTGGGAATGAGGATGAGACTGGGAAGCGCCCGCCTCAATGCCGTGATTGTGCAAGATGGAAATGTAATTGACGAATTTCTTCCTCATTAAGTCCAAATACCTTTCCTGATAACTGTCAATGACTTCTTTAACGTGCTCTCGGGGCAAAAGAGCCAAAGGTTTTTTATGGTCTCGCGTCACCACCAATTCGCAAAAACCGACTGCATTTATCGTTTTATACAATCCCCCTTCAATCTTTTCGTCTAAATCCGGGTGGGGCAAAAAAGCCGGGTATTTATTGGGAAAAACGATGGTGGTCCAGTTTTTCGGTATATCATTACCCTTTATTTTTTTGCCCTTGTCATAAATCAATACCGGTTTTTCCTGGCCTTCAATCCGGCAAAAGGGACAGGGTTTTTTACTGATTTCTTTTTTATGTTTTTCCCTTTTAAAAGCCTCGGGCTTCTTGGCGCGACCCGTAGCGATAACCACCCAGTCCTTGCTTATCAGGTCTAATCTTAATTCTGAGGGGAACTTAAGTTTTGGTTTATTTTTCATATTTCCCGATAATCAGGTTATATTTTATTTTAAACAAATCTAACGCCATTTTAAAGATGCCTTTGAAATTCACCTTGCTTTCCGGGTCGTTTCGCCAATAAACGGGAATTTCTTTAATTTTATATTTTAATTTTTTGGCGATAATAAGAATCTCAGGATCAAAAGCAAAGCGGCTGATTTTACATTTCGGGAAAATGTTTCCAACCGCTTTTTCACTGAAACATTTAAAACCGCACTGGGTATCTTCAATATCCCAGAGACCAATAACAATTTTTCTGAATAATTTAAAACTTTCGCCTAAAATTACGTTTCTCAGCCAGGGTTGCGGCGGGTCTAAGATCGCTCCCTTAACGTCTCGGGAACCGATGATAATATCGCAGCCTTTTTTAAATTCCGGCCACATTTTTTCTATTTGGTCAATTGAAGTTGAATTGTCGGCATCGGTAAATAAACGATATGCGCCAGATGCTTCTAACATGCCTTGTTTGACTACGGCGCCCTTGCCCTGATTTATTTTATTATCAATCAGTTTTAAGTTTCTAATTTTAGGAGAAAGTTCCTGAACAACTTCGGCGGTTTTGTCTTTTGAGCCGTCGCTGACAACCAAAATCTCGTAATCGTAGGTCTGATTTCTCAAATATCCGTCAATGGATTGGAGGGTTTTTGGCAAACGCTTTTCCTCATTGAAGGCCGGGATAATGACTGATAGATGTATTTGCGACATTAAGATATTTTACCTCGTTAAAACTTCTAAATCAATAAAAAACGGGCGGCTTCTATAAGAAACCACCCCGTTGCTTTATTTACACTGATTACTAATGAACTAACCATAATTTCGTTCTCAGACCACAAGGATTCTTTTAGCCATTCCTTTTTCTTCTCGTTCCAGAAAGCGAAAAACAGGATTCCATCATACTCATATTGGACCCTTTCAGTCCACCATCCTTTATTATAGATATAATGTTTGCAAAGAGGATTAAACCCTCCTGCTTTGAAATAGATGCACCCTATCACAACGCTGATGCAGGGAAGTCTAACTTTTTTTATTAACGCAGCTTGTTGGTCCCTCAATTCTAATCTTTTCTCCTTTTCTTTCCTGAGCCAAAATGTTTTCATTTTTAAACCCTCCCTTCGCGCTGCTTTCAATCTCCCTTATTGTTATGGAATTGTCAATATTCTGTAGCCGGTTTTTGTTACGGCTATCATGTGTTCAAAATGGGCGGAAAGGGAATTGTCTTTTGTTCTGAAACCGAAACCGTCTGCTGTTTTTTTTATACGCCAGTCCCCTATTGTCACCATCGGTTCCAGGCACAACACCAGGCCTTCTGCTAGAACCATATTCCCATCGCCGGCATATTTTACTTTATCAACGGTTTCTTTATCAAAAGATACCGAATTTAAAATTTCCGGATCTTCGTGCAGTTTTTTCCCGATGCCATGGCCGCAAAGTTCTCGGACAACGTTAAAACCCTGTGCTTCAACATATTTTTGAATAGCCCGCGAAATATCGCCGATTTTATTTCCCGGTTTTATTTTCTCAATGCCGATTTCAAGAGCTTTTTGGGTTATCTCAATTAATCTTTGGGTTTCCGAATTAATTTTCCCAACCGCTAAAGTCGTTGCCATATCAGAATGAAAACCCTTGTAGTTTAACCCGAAATCAAGGGAAATAATGTCGCCTTGTTTTAATGCTCTGTCAGAAGGTACGGCATGGACAATTTCTTCGTTTATGGAGGTACAAAGGCAGGCCGGAAAACCATGATAACCCTTAAAAGAACACTGACCGCCGTATTTTAAAACAAGGCTCTCTGCGAGCCCGTCTAATGTTTTTGTGGTAATTCCCGGCTTAACTTCCCTTTCCAAATCAGCCATAATTTTTGCCAGGATTTTTCCGCCTTCGGCCATTATCTCAATTTCTTCCTGGGTTTTAATGGGTACCATTAGAGTTTCTTTAAAATTTCTTTAAAAACGCCTTCAATACTTTGTGCGCCGTTTATTTTAATCAACCTTCTGCTTTTCCGGTAATAATTAATTACCGGCTGGACGTCGGTTT
>MHLY01000007.1:124739-124813 GCA_001821455.1 Candidatus Nealsonbacteria bacterium RBG_13_42_11 | reverse complement strand
CAATTGAGCCTTAACTTTACGCACGGTTTCCAAAACAACCGAGACTACGATTAACAAAGACGTTCCTCCGATTA
>MHLY01000007.1:100633-124723 GCA_001821455.1 Candidatus Nealsonbacteria bacterium RBG_13_42_11 | reverse complement strand
ATAAAAATAGGTGAATAAAACAATTAAAATAAAATATAAAATATTGTAAACCCAGGGACTTTCAAAGGCAGTCGCAACGCTTTGGGCAACATTGCCTACGGTTCCGCCTACGCCTCCCAAAAAATTAGCGGCCATACCGGGAACCAGCATGATTGATAAGGCAAAAATAATCGGGATAACGCCGGCCGGATTGATGTTCAACGGCAAATAAGTGGAAACTCCGCCGTACATTTTCATGCCTCTGACTCTTTTGGCGTAAGAAACCGGGATATTCCGACGGCCTTCATTAACCAAAACCACTCCGGCAATCACTAAAAGCGCTATGCCGAAAAAAAGCAGATATGAAGGGATTTTGGAAGGATCCCAAGTTAAAAACATCTGCCTGATGCTATTCGGAAAATCGGCGATAATGCCGGCGAAAATCAGCAAAGACACCCCGTTACCGATTCCTTTTTCCGAAATAAGTTCTCCCAGCCACATTAAAAAAACACTGCCAGCTGTCGCAGCCAGCACTGAAGTCAAAACCACATCAAGAGAAAGGGAGCTGATTATTTGCTGGCGCTGGAAAAGGCCCAGCATGGCGTAGCTTTGAAGCGCGGCCAAAGGCACGGTTAACAATCTGCCGTATTGGTTAAACTTCTCCCGGCCCGATTCCCCTTCTTCTTTATACATTTTTTCCAGTTGGGGAAAGATCATTGTTAAAAGCTGCAGAATAATGGTGGCCGTAATATAAGGACCCAATCCCATCATAACGATTGAAAGGTTGTCCATGGCGCCGCCGCTGAATAAATTTAAAAGGCCGAAAACCTGGTTGCTGGCGAAAAAATCCCTCAGTTTCTCGGTATCAATTCCCGGAATGGGAATATTGGCCATTATTCTGAAAACGGCAAAAACTCCTAAAACAAAGAGAATTTTAATTCTTAAGTCCTTAATTTTGAAAATTTGGATAATTTTATCTAACCAGTTCATAATGAAATTTTTCCGCCGGCTTTCTCGATTTTTTCTTTCGCGGATTTGGAAACGCCGCACCCCTCAAAAATCAAGGGTTTTTTTATTTCTCCGTCTCCTAAAATCTTGACTTTGGGGATATCTCCTTTTATTTTACTAATAATTCTTTTTTCCAACAATGTTTTAGGGGTAATTTTTTCTTCATCCTTAAAATTCTTCTCCAAGACGTCCAAATTCAAAACCACCGATTTTTGAATTCTGATTTTCGATCTTTGCCGGTGGCCTCTTAATTTCGGATATCTTTTGATTAAATCGCGGATCAGCGGCTTCAAATTCAAACTCTCTCTGGCTTTTTGGCCTTTCGTGCCCCGGCCGGAATAAGTGCCTTTCTTTCCGCCCCGGCCGACGATTCTCTTTTTCCTCGGTTTATGAATTGGCTTTAACTGGTGCAGTTGCATGGCTTTCTTTAATTTTTAATTTTTTGATGGCGCTGATGGTCGCCAAAGCGTTGTTTAATTTATTGCCGGTTCGGCCCAGCACTTTTGAGGAAATATTCTTTATTCCGGCCAAATTGCAGATGACTCTTACCGTCCCGCCGGCCACTAAACCTCTTCCTTTTCTTTGGGGTTTCAAAAGGATTTCCGCCGCTCCGAACTTTGAGGAAACTTCATAAGGAATCGTGTCATTAATAATGGGAACTTCAATTAAGTTTTTCTTGGCAAATCGGGTGGCTTTTTCCACCGCCTGGGCCACATCAAGACCTTTGGCAACGCCGACTCCGACTTTTGCCTTTTTATTTCCAATGATAACTACGGCCCGGAATCTCAATCTTCTGCCGCCGGCTGATACCTTGACCACCCGCGCCAAATCCAAAAGCTTTGACTCAAATTCGTCTTTGGGCCTTTCCTCTTTGAATTCTCTAATTTTTTTAAATCTTCCCAACATTTGTTTAAAAATCTAAAAATTTAATCCTCCTTCTCTTGCTCCGTCGGCCAAAGTTTTGATTCTGCCATGGTATTTATAACCTCCCCTGTCAAAAACCACTTTTTCAATTTTCAGTTCTTTGGCTTTTTTTGCAATCAACTTTCCGACGTCGCTGGCCGCCGCCGATTTCGTCTTTTTTCCCTTAATGTTTAAATCATTGGCGCAGGCCAAGGTTTTTCCCTTGTCATCATCAATCAATTGGGCGTAAATATGGGACCCGGAACGGAAAGCGTAAAGTCGCGGCCTGAGCGCCGTTCCTGAAATCCTGGCCCTGATTCTTTTGTGGCGTCTGTTTCTTTTTTCTTGTTTTATCAGCATGTTTTTAGGCGGCGCCGGTTGTGGTTCCGACTACTTTTTTACCAACCTTTTTCCTGACCACTTCTCCCAAATATCTTATTCCTTTTCCTTTATAGGGTTCGGGAGGTTTAACCTTTCTTATATTTGCGGCTATCTGACCGACCAATTCCTTATCTGTTCCTGAAACGGTAATCAGAGTGTTCTTTTCCACCGCAATTTTTACCTGGGGAGAAATTTTCATTTTTACCTGATGGGAAAACCCGACATTCAAAACTAAGGTATCTCCCTGTACTTCCGACTTGTATCCCACTCCCTGAATTTCCAATTTTTTCTCAAAACCGACTGTCACTCCCTTAATCATATTATTAATAATAGCAGCTGAAAGCCCCCAAAGCGATTTATTCTCTTTGGTTTCTTCGCCCCGGAGGGAAAGCGAAATTATACCCTCTTTTATTTCAATCTTAATTTCGGGCCGAATTTCTCTTGAGAGTTCGCCCTTGGGACCCAAAACCTGAATCTTATTGCCATCAATTTTCACTTCCACTCCAGTCGGTATTGGAATTGGTTTTTTGCCTATTCTTGACATGTGTTTTTTATGAAATAAAAATTTACCAAACTTCGCAAATTATTTCTCCTCCTAATTTTTGCTTTCTGGCCTCTTGGTCCGTCATCAAGCCTTTGGGAGTTGAAACAATCGCCAGGCCGTAGCCTCCCTTAACTCTTTTTATTTCCCGGCAGCCGAGATAAATCTTCTGGCCGGGCTTGGAAATTCTTCTTAATCCTGAAATGGCCGGTATTTTATCTTTATATTTCAAAGTAATTTCAATGGTTTTTTTCACCTTGCGTCCTTTTTTTTCAACTCCGTCAATAAAATCGTGTTTCGCCAAGATTTTGGCGATTTCATAATTCAGGTTGGAAAACGGAATTTCAACTGTTGTTTTTTCAACAGCCTGGCCGTTTTTTATTCTATTTAACATGTCGGAGATGATATCAAGCATGATTTTAATTTTACCAGGATGATTTTTTTACCCCAGGTATCAGGCCTTCATTGGCCATTTCCCTGAAACAAATTCGGCATAATCCGAATTGCCGCATATAGGCTCTTTTCCGGCCGCACTTAAAACAGCGTCGGACGATACGGCTCGTATATTTCGGTTTTCTTCTGGATTTTGCTTTTTGTGATTCAGTAGCCATATTAGATTAATCGGCTGGTTTTATCGGAAATCCCAATAATTTTAATAATTCCAAACCTTCTTCCTGTTTCTTGGCCGTCGTGACCACGGTTACTTCTAATCCAAAAATATTCTTTGCTTTTTCCGGTAAAATCTCGGGGAAAACAATGTGCTCTCTGACGGCAACGTTCAAGTTTCCGTTTCTGTCCATGGATTTCCGTTCAATTCCTTTAAAATCGCGGGTTCGCGGCAAAACCAAATGAATCAATCTTTCTAAAAAATCTACCATCTTTTTTCCTCGAAGAGTCACTTTGGCGCCGAGGGCCATACCTTCTCTGATTTTAAAACTGGCAATGGATTTTTTGGAAAGAGTTTTTACCGCTCTTTGGCCGCAAATCAAAGTAAGTTCGGCCGCAATAAACTCGGCAATTTTTTTCTGCTCTTCGACCGCTTTTCCCGCTACCTCTCTCCCGAAACCGGTATTGACCACCACTTTCACGATTTTAGGAACGGCCATTTTGTTTTTGTAGCCGAATTTTTGCATCATCGCCGGAATTACTTCAGTATTGTATTTTTCTATAAGATGAATCATATTAACAACTAAACCTCCTGATTGCATTTTTTACAAATTCTGATTTTGTTTTCTTTTAAAATCTGATGGCCGACCCGGGTCGGCTTGCCGCATTTAGGACAAATCAATTTCGCGGCCGATGCCGAGATATGCCCCGGCATTGATATAATTTGTCCTTTCTCGCCCGATTTTTTCGGTTTTTGATGTTTTTTTCTCAGATTAATTCCTTCAACTAAAATCCGGTGTTCTTTCGGGAATACCTGAAGAATCTTTCCCTTTTTTCCGCGGTCTTTTCCGGACATTATTAAAACTTGGTCGTTTTTTTTCAGTTTCATGGTTAAATCAATTCTTCTGCTAAAGCGGCTATTTTTTCAAAACCTTTCTCCCTGATCTCTCTGGGAACCGGCCCTAAAATCCTGCTTCCTTTGGGTTCCTTGGATTTCCCTTCCAGGATTACCGCTGCGTTTTCATCAAAACAAATATAACTGCCGTCTTTCCGTCTGAAGTTTTGTCTCTGGCGGATAATAACCGCCCTGACAACATCATGCGTTTTTACAATCCTTCTGGGTTCGGCTTCTTTAACCGTCGCCACAATAACATCACCGAGTTGGCCATAGCGCCGGCGCGAACCGACCATAATGTGAAAGCACTGGATAATTCTGGCTCCAGTATTGTCAGCAACGTTTAACATTGTTCTAAGTTGGATCATGCCTTTTTAATTACTTTCCATTTTTTATCTTTTGATATCGGGCTGCATTCTTCAATTATAACCCGGTCGCCAATCTGGTATTCTTCGTTCTCGACGTGGGCTTTGTAGTTTTTGTGGAGCTTGTACCTTCTTTTGTATTTCGGATGCTCTTTCAACCTTTCCACTTTAACCACCACGGTCTTTTGCATTTTATTTGATATGATTTTTCCGGTTAATTGCTTTTTCGCCATGGAATTTAGAAAATTATTTTAACAACGTTAATATTCTTGCGATATCTTTTTTTAAATTGTGAACTTCTTTTACATTTTTGACTTTTCCGGCCGCTAAATCAAAACGAAGCTGTCTTAATTTTTCCCTTTCTTTTTCTAAAATACTCTGAAGTTCCTCTTTGGATTTTTGACGCAATTCGTTTGTTTTCATAAAAAAGATTTATTTCTGGCGCGATATAATTTTTGTTTTTACGGGTATTTTGGCTGAGGCTTTTCTCAGGGCCTCCAGGGAAACATCCTCTTTTAATCCGTCTATCTCAAAAATCAGACGGCCGGGCCTGATGGGATAGGCATAATGGTCCACCCCTCCTTTTCCGCTGCCCATGGGCACCTCAACTCCTTTTGTGGTTATGGGTTTATCGGGAAAAATTCGTATCCATAATTTTCCTCCTTTTTTAAAATATCTGAGAATGGCGCGCCGGGCCGCTTCCAACTGCCGGCCCGTAATCCAACGCGTTCCCAAACTCATTAAAGCGTAAGAACCAAAAGCAATTTTGGTGCCTCGGTAGTCACGGCCTTTTGATTTTCCTCTGTGCCATTTCTGATGTTTTACTTTTTTGGGCATTAATATAGACATGGTGGTAATATATTACTCAAATTTGTCGCCTTTGTAAATCCAAAGTTTTATTCCAACGATGCCGTAAGTGCAAAGAGCTCTCTCTCCGGCATAATCAATGTCGGCTCTTAATGTCTGGCGGGGCATTCTTCCTTTTTTTAACCAAGTGCGTCTGGCAATCTCGGCTCCGTCCAACCGGCCCGCCACTTCGACTCTTACTCCTTTAACTCCTTTTGCAGCCATAACTTTTTCTATAACCTGTTTTAAAACCCGGCGATGGGAAACCCTTTTTTCAATTTGCTGGGCAACCCACTGCGCCGACAAGGCCGCTGAGGTCCAGGGGTCCCTTATTTCCTTGATTTCAATTTTTAACTCTTTCTTAGCGCCGATTTTAAAAACCTCTTTTTCCAATATTTTTTTTAATTCTTCAATGCCGCCTCCGCCCCGACCGATAATCAAACCCGGTCTGGCGCTGGAAATAATAACCGTGATTTTGCCGGGAAACCTTTCGATTTCCGCTTTTTCAACTCCAAGTTTTCCGATTTTATCTTTAATAACTTTTCTGATTTTAAAATCTTCCTCCAGGTATTGGGGTATTTTTTTAATGTTGAACCAGCGGGAATCCCAGTCGCCAATGTCTTTTATTCTAAATGATTTCGGGTGGACTTTGTGAGCCATGGATTATGTATTAAGTATTAAGTATTAGAAGGCTTTTCTTCTGAAAAAACGTCTTATTGTTTTTTCAACTTTCGGCTTAGGCGCTTCTTTTTCCGGTTTAAATTTGGGCGCCGCCTTAACGGGTTTAATTTCTATCGGCGCTTCTTCTGTTTTTTTCTCAATTTCTTTAACAGCCGCTTTTTCTTCCGTTTTTTTAACTCTTTTTGCTTTCTTGGTTTTCTTTTCCAATTCATCAAGTAAAATTGTGATGTGAGAAACTTTTTTCTGTATTTCAGCGGCGGAACCGCGGGCTCGCGGTCTCCATCTTTTAATTTTCGGGCCTTCGTCTACGGTAATTCTTGCTACAAAAAGGTTTAAGGGGTCTAATTGAAAATTGTTCTTGGCGTTAGCCACGGCCTGTTTTAAAAGTTTCAAAACGGGCAGGGATCCTTTTTTAGTCATGAAATTCAAAATGCTCTCGGCTTCAATCACCCTTTTTCCCCTGATTTGCTCAACAACCAACCTGACCTTTCTCGGCGCAATGCGTAAATATTTAAGTTTGGCTGAAACTTTCATGTTTTTTAATTATTTCTTTTCTGTTTTTGGTTTTTCTGCTTCTTTCGGTTTTTCCGTTTCAGTTTTCTCGGCCGCTATTTTCGCAGCTTCCTTTTCTGCCACCTGGGCTTCCAGTTCCCTCTGCATTCTTCCGCCGTGGCGGGAGAACTTGGTCGTCGGCGAGAATTCGCCGAGTTTGTGGCCGACCATGGTGTCCGTTACTCTCACGGTAATGAATTCTTTTCCGTTGTGAACGCCAAAAGCAAAACCAACCATTTCCGGAGTAATAGTACAGGCTCGCCTCCACGTTTTAATGATTTCTTTCCCGCCTGATTTCAATTCGCTTACTTTCTTTAATAATTTTTCGTCCACATAAGGACCTTTTTTTAGTGATCGTGACATGTAATTATCAGTTTACTTTTTCTTTTTAGTTCTTCTTTGAATGATAAACTTATCCGTCCATTTTTTCTTTCTTGTTTTTACTCCAAAAGCATTCTTGCCCCACGGAGTTTTCGGATGTTTCAAACCAATTCCCGTCCGGTCTCTTCCTCCGCCATGGGGGTGGTCAACCGGATTCATGGCGCTGCCGCGGACCGTTGGCCTTATGCCTAAGAGTCGCGACCGGCCGGCTTTTTCTAAATTGATGAATTTGTGTTCCGGAAAAGAAACCTGGCCTATGGAAGCAAAGCACTCGCTGTAAATCTTTCTGATTTCTCCCGAAGGAAAAACCAAATAAGCATATTCGCCCTCTTGGGACGAAACTCGGGCCAAAGTGCCGGCTCCCCTGACCAGTTTGCCTCCTTTCCCCGGCTCAACTTCTATATTATAAACCTGGGTTCCTACCGGAACATTCTTTAATTTCATTCTGTTTCCCGTCTTAATTTCAGCCGCGTCTTGGCAAATTATCGTATCTCCCACCTTCAAACCGTGAGGCAGAATCTGGTATCTTTTTTCTTTATCTTCGTATTCCAAAAGACAAATAAAAGATGTCCTATAAGGATCGTATTCAATGGCAATAACTTTCGCCGGGAGGCCCATTTTTTCTTCACCAAAATCCAAAATCCGGTAAAGTTTTTTTGCTCCGCCGCCCTGATGCCGAACGGTAATCCGGCCGTTATCTCCCCGGCCGGCTCGATCTTTGAATGACAAAAGCAATCTTTTTTCCGGCTCCGTTTTTGTAATTAATCTGTATTGTTCCTTCATATATATTTATCTTGATAATACTTCAATTTTCTGGCCAGCTGCGATTCTGACAATCGCTTTTTTATATCCTGACGTTTTCCCCTCAATTTTTCCCACTCTTCTTTTTTTCTCGGGGATATTGATAATTTTAACCGATACCACGTCAACTCCGAAAATGTTTTCTACGGCTTTTTTTACCTCTATTTTGTTGGCTCGCGGCCAAATTTTGAAGACATACTGATTTTTACCAGAAAGTATGTTTGCCCTTTCCGTAATATGGGGGACTTTAATAACCCTATAAGATTCTTTAAACTTACTTTCCTTTTTGATTTTCGGGAGTTTTGTTTCCTCAGTTTTCTTTTCCGGTTTTTCAGGTTTTCTGGGTTTTTCCGGTTTTTTTTCTTCCTTTTTTGAGGGCTTTTTTCTTTTAAAAATATCTCCTAATTTCATAAAATATGTGTTATTTAATTAAAGTTTCTTTTATTACTTTTACGGAACTTTTGGGTAAAATCAGATATTTAAAAGAAAGCAATTTAAGGCAATTCAATTCTTGGGCCTGAACAACTTCTGTTTTCGGAAGGTTTCCGGCGGCTAAAATTATATTTTGATTTCTTTCGGGCAAAGCAATTAGGGTGCTCTGGTCCTTTGAAGGGAGTTTCTTTAAGACGTCCTGCATTGCTTTTGTTTTAGCTTTTTCCAGTTTCAAATCATCAATTATTATTAATAAATTATTTTTCAGTTTTTGCGACAAAACCATGGAAAGAGCTTTCTTTCTCATTTTTATGTTTATTTTTTTCTTGAAAACCCTTTCTTTTTTCGGTCCCAAAGCCACGCCGCCTCCTCTCCAGATGGGCGACCTAATTGAACCGTGCCGGGCTCGGCCGGTTCCCTTTTGGCGCCAGGGTTTCTTTCCGCCACCCGAAACTTCGCCCCGATCTTTGGTATTAGCCAACACCTTTCTTTGATTTGCCGCCTGAGAAACTGCCACCTGATAAACCAAGTCGGGATTAAGTTTCACGTCAAAAACTTCCTTGGGCAATAAGGTTGTCCCTGTCTCTTCGCCTTTTTGATTGTAAACGGCTGCTTTCATATATATATAATAATAAAGGGGTCAATTAGGAATTGGACATTATCTCCAATAATGTTCCTTTGCTTCCCGGAACCGCTCCTTTTACCAATAATAAATTGCTGTCCGGGTCAACTTTTATTATTTCCATGTTTTTTATCGTCGTTCGCTCTCCGCCCATGCGGCCCGCCATTTTCTTTCCTTTCACCACTCTTTCGGGAAAACTCATGCCTACCGAACCTAAATTTCTAAGTTCGTGTTTCGTTCCGTGGGAAACCGAGGCCCGGCCCTTGAAGTTCCATTTTTTTACCGCTCCCTGAAAGCCTTTTCCTTTATTAATTCCTGAAATTTTTACTTTTTCTCCTTGTTTAAAAATTGAATTTTTGATTTCGTCGCCGATTTTTAAATTCTCGCTGCTTTTAAATTCTTTTAAGAATCTGAATTCTTTCCCTTTTTCCGGTTTTTTTATTTTTTTGATTTTTTTTACAAAACCGATCTGAACGGCCTGATACTTGTCCTTTTCCGCGGTTTTTATCTGCGTGATATAACAAGGTCCCGCTTCAATCAAAGTCACGGGTATCAAATTCCCCTTTTCATCAAAAACCTGGCTCATCTCCATTTTTTTCCCCAGTAAAAATTTCATAAATAATATTTTTTAACGGAATCAACTGAAAACCGGGCAATAACCCGGTTTCAAACCTGTGGCTATTCAAATAAAATTGACATTTTAAATATTTTGCAATTTTATCATAATTTTCTTTTTGACTACATCTTTAATTCGATGTCTACTCCGGCCGGCAGGGTCAAACTCGTTAAGGCGTCAATTACTTTGGGATTGGGACTTAAAATATCAATTAATCTTTTGTGGACTCTCATTTCAAACTGTTCTCGGGCGTCTTTGTGGATAAAAGAAGATCTGTTAACCGTGAATTTTTTCGTCTCGGTAGGCAAAGGAACGGGTCCTAAAATTTCCGCTCCATACCTTAAAGCAACCTCAATAATCTGATGAGCGCAATTGTCAATCACCTTATGGTCGTAAGCCCGCAATTTTATGCGTATTTTGGGCTTAATTTCTTCTTCAACTGCTCCGGCTTCTTTCTTTTTTGGCATCTTAAATGAGCTTTTATTTGAATTTCCTGAATCTTAATTTTTCAAATCTTAAATTTATTTTATTACCTTCGTAACAACTCCGGCTCCTACGGTTTTTCCGCCTTCTCTAATGGCAAATCTTTGTTTTTCTTCCATGGCAATGGGAGCCAGCAGTTTCGCTTTGACATTGACCGTGTCTCCGGGCATCACCATTTCGGTTCCTTCGGGAAGAGTAACATCACCCGTAACATCAGTGGTTCTGACATAAAACTGGGGCTTGTATCCGGTAAAAAATGGTGTGTGGCGGCCGCCTTCTTCTTTAGTTAAGACATAAATCTCGGCTTCAAATTCAGTATGAGGAGTTATGGACCCCGGTTTTGCCAAAACCTGGCCTCTTTCCACGTCTTCTTTTTTGGAACCTCTGAGCAAAATTCCGACATTATCGCCGGCCATTCCTTCATCCAACATTTTGTTAAACATTTCAATGCTGACGGCAACTGTTTTAGTTGTAGGTTTAATTCCCACCAATTCCACTTCTTCGTTCGGTTTTACCGTTCCCCTTTCAATTCTTCCCGTGGCAACGGTGCCTCTGCCTTCGATTGAGAATACGTCTTCAATCGCCATTAAGAAAGGTTTTTCTGTTTCTCTTTTCGGCTCAGGAATGTATTCGTCAATGGCTTTAATTAATTCCACGATTGGCTTCGCTTTTTCATCGTCAGCCGATGTGGCTTCCAACGCTTTCAGAGCGGAACCTCTGATAATGGGAGTCTGGTCGCCGGGAAACTCATATTTCTTTAAAAGTTCTCTGACTTCCGATTCCACCAAATTAATAATTTCCGGGTCATCAACCGCATCGCATTTATTCAAAAAAACAATTAAGGAGGGCAAGCCTACCTGTTTTGCCAAAAGTATATGCTCTCTTGTTTGAGGCATGGGGCCATCGGGAGCTGAAACAACCAGAATTCCTCCATCCATTTGAGCGGCTCCGGTAATCATATTTTTCACGTAGTCAGCATGGCCGGGACAGTCAATCCAGGCATAGTGCCGTTTGTCAGTTTCAAACTCAACGTGGCTGACGTTAATCGTCAGGCCTCGGGCTTTTTCTTCGGGCGCCGCGTTTAAATCGTCAACGCCTTTGGCTGATGCCTTGCGGCCCAAAAGCTGCGACACTTTAAGAACGGCTGCCGTAACGGTGGTTTTACCATGGGCCACGTGGCCGATGGAACCGATATTTAAGTGGGGTTTACCCCTAACAAATTTTTCTTTTTCTGCCATATTTTTACTTTTATTTTATTTTATTATTAATAATTTACTTTTTAACCTTTTTTTGACGATATATTAATTTTATTCATATTCCTTAAAAAGTCAAGGAGCCGCCTGTGAATTACTTGCGCTTTCCTTCAACTATTTCCTGGCTGACACTCTGGGGCACTTCTTCGTAGTTGCTAAATTCCATTGTAAATATTCCTCTTCCTTCAGTCAAGCTCCGGACCGAAGTGGCATAACCGAACATTTCGGCTAAAGGTACTTTAGCATCAATTACCTTCATTTGCAACCTGTCTTTGGTTTCCTCAATTCTTCCCCTGCGGGACGAAAGGTCGCCGATAACTTCTCCGAAAAATTCTTCCGGCACCACCACTTCCAGTTTCATTATCGGTTCCAAAATAATGGGTTTCGCCTTTTTGACGGCGGATTGAAGAGCCATGCTCCCGGCAATCTTAAAAGCCATTTCCGACGAATCAACTTCATGGAAAGAACCGTCGTAAAGCGTAACGGAAATATCCACCAGAGGATAGCCCGCCACCACGCCTTTATCCAACGCCTCTTTCACTCCTTTTTCCACGGCCGGAATAAATTCCTGAGGAATCGTTCCGCCTTTGATTTCATTGATAAACTCAAATCCTTTTCCTTTTTCTTTGGGTTCAATCTTCAGCCAAACGTGGCCGTATTGTCCCCGGCCTCCCGACTGTCTGATGTATTTTCCTTCGGCTTCGGATTCTTCTTTAATAGTTTCCTTGTAAGCCACCTGGGGCCGGCCGACGTTTCCTTCAAAACTAAATTCTCTTTTCATCCGGTCCGTAATGATTTCCAGATGCAATTCTCCCATGCCGGAAATAATGGTTTCGCCGGTTTCCATATCGCTTTTGATTTTAAAAGTCGGGTCTTCTTCAGCCAGTTTTTTAAGGGCGGTACCCATTTTTTCCTGGTCAGCTTTGGTTTTAGGTTCAATTTTAATTGAAATTACGGGTTCGGGGAATATTATTTTCTCCAAAATTATGGGATTATTCTCATCGCATAAAGTATTGCCGGTGGAAGTGTTTTTCAAGCCGACGGTGGCTAAAATGTCTCCGGCAAACGCTTCTTCCAGTTCCTGCCTTTCATCGGCATGCATCCTCAGTATCCTACCGATTCTTTCTTTTTCTCCGGTAACCGAATTTAAAACATAGGAACCTCTTTTTAAACAACCGGAATAAACGCGGAAAAAAGTCAAAGTTCCGACATAAGGGTCGGTCATAATTTTAAAAGCCAGGGCTGAAAACGGTTCCGAATCCTCAGGCTTTCTTTCAATTTCCTGGCCCGTTTTGGGGTCGGTGCCTTTTATCGGAGGCAATTCAATGGGATTGGGCAAATAATAAATTATGGCGTCAATCAGCGGCTGAACTCCGATTCTTTTAAAAAGAGACCCGAATAAAATAGGAAATAGATTGCAGGAAATTACGGCTTTCCTCAGTCCTTTTCTCAGTTCCTCGGCTGATAATTCCTCTCCGCCGAGATATTTTTCCAAAAGGCCGTGGTCCTCGGCGGCAATTTTTTCCATTATCTTTTTTCTCCATTTCTGGGCCTCTTCTTTCATATCTTCCGGAATTTCTTCTTCTTTAATAATCTCTCCTTCCGTTCCTTCAAACTTAAAGGCTTTCATTTTCAGCAAATCAATGACGCCGGAAAACTGGCCTTCCTTTCCGATCGGCAGCTGAATGGGAATGGCGTTGGGCGTCAATCTTTTCCAAATGGAATCCAGATTTATTTCCAAATCCGCGCCCACCTTATCCATTTTATTAATAAAACAGATTCGAGGAACTTTAAACTGGTCAGCCTGATGCCAAACAGTTTCTGATTGCGACTGCACTCCGGCTCCGCCGTCAAAAACAACCACCGCGCCGTCAAGCACTCTGAGAGATCTCTGGACTTCGGCGGTAAAATCAATATGGCCGGGAGTGTCAATAATATTTATCTGATAATCACCTTCTTCGGTTTTCCAATAACAGGTCGTGGCGGCAGCCATGATAGTCATGGCTCTTTCCTGGGACTGAACCATCCAATCCAAAGGCGTGGTCCCCTTTTCCAGGGTTCCGATTTTATGGACTTTGCCCGTGTGATACAAAATGCAGGTACTGGTTGTAGTTTTACCTGCAGAGATGTGGGCAATAATGCCTATGTCGCGAGTGTGTTCAGCCGGATATTGTCTTGGCATAAAATATAATTTTTACCACGAAAAGTGCGCGAAAGCCCGGTTGGCTTCAGCCATTCTGTGCGTATCTTCTTTTTTCTTTACCGCCGATCCTTCGTTTTTGAAAGCCATAATTAATTCTTCCGCCAATTTTTCCCGCATCGGTTTTCCTTTTTTTGATTTGGCGGCCTTGATTATCCAGCGAAAAGCCAAAGTCAGCCCCCTGTCGGCAGTTACTTCTTTCGGAACCTGATAAGTGGCGCCTCCCACTCTTTTGGGTTTTACTTCCAGCAAGGGTGTGGCGTTTTTCAGCGCTCCCTGAAAAACTTCCAGGGGTTCTTTCTGGGTTTTGGTTTTTATAATATCAAAAGCATTATAGACGATTTTTCTGGCTACGGTCTTTTTTCCCCTTCTCATCACGTGATTAATCAATTTAGCAACAATTAAGTTATTATAAACGGGATCGGATGAGGTGATTATTCTTCTTTTTTTCTTAAATTTTGCCATGCATTTATTGTTTTGGTCTTTTGGCGCCGTATTTGCTTCTCTCCTGTTTTCTGCCTTCCACTCCTACGGTATCCAAAATTCCCCTGATAATGTGATATCTTACCCCGGGCAAATCTTTGACCCGGCCGCCTCTGATTAAAACCACCGAGTGCTCCTGCAAATTGTGGCCTTCGCCGGGGATATAAGCGGTAACTTCCATGCCGTTGGTCAGGCGAACCCGGGCCACTTTTCTTAAAGCGGAATTCGGTTTCTTGGGAGTAACGGTAAAAACTTTCAAACAAACGCCTCTTTTAAAAGGAGAAGGATAATCTGCGGGCCTGTTTTTTTTAACATTAAAACCGAAAGTCAGGGCCGGAGTTTTGTGGGTTCTTTTCCGCTTTTTTCTTCCTTTTTTTATTAATTGATGAATGGTCGGCATGTTTCTTACTTCCGATTAAAAAGAATTAAGCGCTGAGCGCTCAAATTGTAATTTAACAAAGAAATTAATTTATGTCAAATAGAAGGAATGGAACCGCAGATCAGATAAAAAAGCCAATTAGCTCCCAGAAACACCAAATTCAATCCGCCCCAAAAAATAAAAATAATTAAAATGAAAAGGCCGTATTGCCGCAGGAAATTTTTAACTTTAAAAAATTTCTCTCCCAGAAAACTGAAAAGAATGTGGGAACCGTCAAAGGGCGGAATGGGAATTAAATTAAAAATGCCCCAGGCAAAATTGTAAATAACGATTATAGCAAAAAGAGTCAGAAGATTTTCCGGCAAATGAATAAATCTGATGATCAATCCGAAAAAAAGCGCCACTAAAAAATTCACTGCCGGACCCGCTATGGAAACTTTCAAACTTCCCCATTTCCGGTCGCGGAAATTATAGGGATTCACCGGCACCGGCTTGGCCCAGCCGATTATCGGGCCTCGTCCCTGGGTGATGATAAGCAAAATTAAAGGCAAAATAATTGTGCCGAAAACATCTATATGTTTTACAGGGTTCAAACTCAATCGGCCTTCGTTTTTTGCCGTCGGGTCGCCAAGATGATAAGCCATGCTGCCGTGAGCAATTTCGTGGATGGCGATGGAAAAAAATAGAATTATTAAAGTGAATATTGTAATTGCCATTTTCTTATGATATCATATTTCCATATGGCTAAACAATGCGCACTTTGCGGAAAATCATCAACCTTGGTCTGGGTTCTGAAAAAACTGAGAGGAAAATATAATCCGACTGTCAAAAAAAGACAATACCCCAATTTACAATGGGTAAAATTGCCTTCGGGAAAAAGAGTTTTGGCTTGCACCAAGTGCATCAAAACACTGGCAAAAAGAAAGTAATTTTGCGGGGTGTAGTATACCGGTAGTACGCTACCTTGGGGTGGTAGTAAACCGGGTTCAATTCCCGGCACCCCGACCAATCAAAAAATCCCGCTACTGGCGGGATTTTTTGATGGCCCCGTTCCCCCTAGAAATTTATCGGAAAAAATTCCAGGTGGGAATCTAAGTCCTGACCCAAGGGTCAGGAACATGTCCGATTCCCTAAAAGAACTTTTGTACCAGATTTAACTAGAAGGAGCAGAGCCACTTTTATTATACCACAAAAAGGGCTGTCAAATACTTAAATGCCCAAAACCTTAACTATCTGTTTAATAAGAGAAACCACCACGGGCGGGGGCAACAAACTGTAACTTGGCTTCTTTTCATCGTCTGGAACAACCCAGAGTTTTTCCAGAACTTTGATTTTTTTGTTCTTTTCATCCCGTTGATAGTAGTATTCCGGCGTGATTTCATAATCATCAAGATTGCTCTTGGCTAAGGATTGGGGCACGGAATTTCTTAAAAATACCTTGGAAATCCCGTGAAGATAAAATGCCTGCTCTATTAATTTTTCATCTCTTTTCAGCCTTTCTTTTATCGGCTTAATCCCCTTTTCATCGCCTTCTTTTCTTACCATCCTCACTGCTTGGCAGCGGGGGTTATCGCATAATAAATAAAATTCTTTTTTATCATTGTCGTAGCCGATTTTGGAAGTGGGCAATAATTTCAAATTTCTTGATGTCTGGCAAAGCGGACAAATCATCCGGTATTTTATTCTTTCATCAATCACCCGCTCCGGTACGTTGATTAAAATAAAAATGTCGGGGTCATCACGATAGCCGATCAGGTCGCGGAAAAAAAGAGTGAAGTTTATCTGGTCCAAATCGCGCGGGAAGCCGTCAATAAACAGCGTCTTCTTTTTTCTTTCGGCGATTTCTCTTTTGACCAGCACTAAAATCAGTTCTGTCGGCAATAAAGTTTTCGTGCTGCGGCTTTCAAGGGCTTTGATTAATTCTTTAATCTGGTACCAGCCGCGGTAATTTTTATCCAAAAATTCAATCAGTTCTTTCCTTTTGTTTTTATCTTTTAATTCCTTGTCAACTTTCCTGATCATATCCCCTATTGAAAAATGCTCGATTGATTTCGGATCAACAATCTCGGCAAACATCTTGGAATAAGTTCCCTTGCCCGAGTTTTTCTTTCCCATCAAATAAGCGACGAAAGTATTCCCTTTTTTAAAGTAATCTCTCAGTTTCTTGATTTCCTGGCCCGTTTTCAATTGAAAATACTCTTCCCTTTCTCTGGGATTATTCAAGTCAAATCTTTTCTTAATTCCCTGGATTTTGGTTTTAAATATTGGAAATTTCATATTGCTTGCCGTCAGAAATTATCTTTACGTCTCCGAGCAAATCCGTTCTTAAAATATCTATACCATACTTGTTTAATGTTTCCAAGACTTCCTGGTGCGGATGGCCGTATTGGTTGTCTTTTCCAACGGAAATCACGGCGCTTTTAGGAGAAACTTTCTCAACGAATCCTTCATCGGTTGAACTTTTGCTTCCGTGGTGGCTGACTTTCAAAACATCCGAATCAATGTTGCTCCCCTCTGCCAGGATTTTCTTTTCGTCCGATTTAAGAATATCTCCGGTAAATAAAAAAGAATTTTCTCCGAAAACCAATCTGGCAACGATAGAACTGCTGTTGACGTTTTTCATCTTCTGGCCTTCAAGATTTTCCAAAGGATGCAAAATTTCAATAAAACCGTAATTTTCAGCGGCATCTTTTCCTGAAAAAATGATTTTAAGGCCGGCTCTGGCGATTTTTATCTCGGCGCCTTCTTTTTCCTTTTCTTCACTGATTAATTTCTGCCATTCTTCAAACTCCGCCGTGTCTTTTAAAACGCCTGTCCAGAGAATGTTTTCAACTTGGTATTTTTTTAAAACTTCAAGAAATCCCGCCATATGGTCAGTTTCCGGATGAGTTAAAATAATCAAATCAATCGTCCGGTCCCAAAAGGGCATTTCTTCGGCTAATTTCTCCAAGATCCTGGGACCGGGTCCGGCGTCAATCAGAATCTGCTGCTTTTGGGGCGTTTCAATAAAAATAGCATCTCCCTGCCCGACATCAAAGAAATTAACTTCCAGAACCTGGGACGGCTTTAAATTAAAAACCGCCAGCCAGACAAAAACATTCAATAAGAATAAGGTGGCTAAAATCCCGAAAACGAATTTTTTATTTTGAGCTAACATTCACTTACTCTATCAAAAATTTACCTGATAAAAAAGCAAAGCGCCCCCCTTTCGGGGGGCGCGACTTAAAGACTTTTAAAAATCTTTAGAGTATTATGCTTTTCCCATTATTCTGAACATCTTGGTGCCGCATTTGGGACAAGTGCCAGTCATCGCCCTTCTCTTTACACCGCCTTTTCCTTTCATGGCGACTTCTTTGGGATTTGATATTTCTCTTTTTGCTTTACATTTAACGCAATATCCTTCCATAGTCGTATAATTTAAATATTTTTAAAAAAATAATTGTTAGTGCCGACCTTTGAGGTTTTACACATCTTATTTTACCTTAATTTAGATTAATTTAAGCACAAATTTAAGTCAAGCCCCTTAAAATTATTCCCTCGTTTCGCAAGCGTCAAAGAATTTTGCGATTTCCTTTTTAATTTCCGCTAAAAATTCTTTAGAACAAGGTTTTATTTCCTCAAAATCGGGATTTATTGTTTTTTCCGGCCTGAAATTCTGTAAAAAATATCTTTTCGCCGGTTTTATGTCTCGGGCGATCTGAATAATATCTTCTTTAGTGTGAACAGTCGGCACGACGGTTGTCCTGAATTCGTAATCAATGCCGGATTTTTTAATTATCTCAATACTTTTTTTTATTTTTTTTAAATCTGTTTTTATTCCCGTCGCTTCATCATATTTTGAAAATGTCAGAGGCGCCTTGATATCCATAGCCACATAGTCAATTAATTTCTCGTCTATTAATTTCTTCAGCATTTCAGGATGAGAACCATTGGTATCAAGTTTTACCAGGTATCCTGAATCTTTTATTTTTTCAATAAACTGCGGCAGGTCTTCATGAATGGTCGGTTCGCCCCCGCAAATAACAACTCCTTCAATCAGCCCTTTTCTTTCTTTTAAAAACTGGAAGAAATCTTTTTTGGGAATCCGGGGCTGAAATTTTATTTTCTCCGGCAAAACCAATTCCGGCGAATAACAAAAGGGGCAGCGGAAATTACAGCCGATAAGAAAAATTGTGGCCGCAAGGCGGCCCGGAAAATCAATGAAAGTTGTTTTTTGAAAACCTCCGATCTCTATCATTTTAAATTAAGAGCGGCCGGTATTTTGAATTCCTTTCTTTGCTTGAACTCTTCCTGCTTTCCTTCGTTCCATTGCTGAATCGGCCGCAGGTATCCCACGATTCTTGAATAAACCTCACAGGGCTGCTTGATCGTACATTGAGGACAGAAAAAATGTTCGCCGGATAAGTAGCCGTGGCTGGGACAAATTGAAAAAGTGGGGGTGAAAGTAATGTAAGGCAAGCGGAAATTTTCAAAAATCTTTTTAATCGCATTTTTTACCGTCTGAATGTCGGAAATTTTTTCTCCCAAGAATAAATGCAGCACCGTTCCGCCGTTGTACTTGCACTGAATATCGTCTTGAAGTTTCAGGGCTTCAAAAATGTCATTGGTATAATTTACCGGCAACTGGGAACTATTGGTGTAATAAGGAACTTTTTGGGTGCCGGCACAAATTATGTCAGGATATTTTTCCCTGTCTTTCAGGGCCAGCCGGAAAGCCGTTGATTCCGCCGGCGTAGCTTCCAGGTTATATATGTTGCTTGTCTCTTCCTGGTATTTGATCAATATTTCCCTCATAAAATCCAGTATTTCTAAAGCAAACTTCTTTCCCCTTTTTGTGGCAATGTTTTCTCCCAGAAAGTTCAAAACAGCTTCATTCATGCCTACCAGGCCTATGGTGGCGAAATGATTGGCGTAATAACCGCCCCGCGCCTTCTTAATATCCCCTAAATAGAAGCGGGAATAAGGATAAAGGCCTTTGGAAATGAAGTTTTCAATCGTCTTTCTCTTAATTTCCAGGCTCTCTTTGGATAAATCCATCATTTTCCTCAAATTATTAAAGAATTCCTTCTTGGTCTTGGAAAGGTATCCGATTCTCGGCATATTTATGGTGACAACCCCGATGCTGCCCGTCTTGCTTCCGGCTCCGAACAATCCTCCGCCGCCCCGGTTATAGAGATTATTTAATTCTAAGCGCAACCGGCAGCACATACTTCTCACATCAGAGGGATCCATATCGGAGTTAATATAATTGGCGAAATAATTTGTGCCGTATTTTGCCGAGGCCTCAAAAATATTATCAAAAGCCGGATCGTCCCAGGAAAAATCTTTCGTGATGTTTATGGTCGGAATCGGAAAATGAAAAGGTCGTCCCGACTTGTCTCCTTCCAACATAGTTTCATAAAGAGCCCTGTCAAATATTTTCATTTCTTCCTGGAATTCTCCGTAAGTTTCTTTTTGCGGTTTACCTCCGATGATGATCGGCTGTTTGGCAAAAGCTGAAGAAGGTTTTAAATCCAAGGTGATGTTGCTGAAGGGACACTGGAAACCTACGCGCGTCGGCACGGCCATGTTAAATAAAAATTCCTGAAGCGCCTGTTTTACCTGCTGATAATTTAAATTATCGTAGCGGATAAAGGGAGCCAGCAGCGTATCAAAATTTGAAAAAGCGACGGCGCCCGCAGTTTCGCCCTGCAGGGTGTAAAGAAAATTAACCGCCTGTCCCAAAATTGCTCTGAGATGTTTCGCCGGTTTCGTTTCAACTTTTCCCGCCACGCCGCCGAAACCTTTAATTAATAAATCATAAAGGTCCCAACCCGCGCAGTAAGGACCTAAGGTATCCAAATTATGTAAATGGAAATCTCCGCTTTCGTTGGCATCCCTGATTTCTTTTGGATAAATTTTATTCAGCCAGTATTTTTTTATAATGTAAGAAACCGAGTAGTGATTTAATCCCTGCAGGGAAAAAGCCATGTTGGCGTTTTCCTGCACTTCCCAATCAAGTTTTTCCAGATACTGGTCCATTCTTTCCACCGATTCCTCGCTGATGGCCTCGGCTTCCCTGATTCTTCTTCTTTGTTCACGATACAAAATGTACGCCTTGGCTGTTTCAACAAAATCTTCCAGAATAAGAACCTCTTCCACGATATCCTGGATCTGTTCCACGTTGGGAATCTCGTCTTTTTTGAATCTCCGGTTGAGAATTTGCACCACTCTTTCGGAAAGTCGTCTGGAATGCACTCCGTCGCCCTGTCCGCTGGCGGTGAGGGCCTTGAAAATGGCATTGGTGATTTTGGTTTGGTCAAAATCAACAATTGTTCCGTCTCTTTTTTCAATTTTTGTGATTTTATTAGTATCCATGGATAAAAAAACAACAAAGGTTATTTCATCTTACCCTCTAAAAAAAGAAGGGTCAAACTTTGTCAAACCCTTATTAAAAAACGGGCTTATCCACAGCCCGTTTTTTTATCTTTTTTCATTTTACAAATAAATTGCAAAGACAATGGCCGTTTTTTTCTATTTCTTCTTTGTGCCAATAACAGGGACAGATTTTTAATTTGTCTTCCTCGGGATTCCCGACGATTCGCCGGCAGGGACAAATTCTTTTGCCGTATTTCTTTTCGTTTTCCAGCAAACCCTTGATGATTCTTTTTACTATTTCGTTGTCGGGATTCAGGTGAAAATTATTTTCTGCCGCATAGTCAGTATATTCTTTAATTATTTTTTTAATAGTCTCTTCTTCTGAATTGTTTTCTTCTTTTAATAAACCTTCCAGCCACTCTTTGATTATCGGTTCGGGCCTGACTCCCACGAAGCCGCTGATTGCTTTTCCTTTTTTAAAAAAAATTACGGTGGGAATTTGTTCTATGGCTAGCTTTTGGGCTGCCAAAGAAGCTTTATCAAGATTTGCTTTGGCAAAAATAATTTTTCCCTTAAAATCTTCGGATAGTTTTTCCAGAATCGGAGAAAGCACGGAACAGGGATTGCACCATTCGGCAAAAAAATCGACCAATACCGGAATATTGGCGTTTTCAACGGTGACGCTGAAATTTTCGTCCGTTAATTCAATCATTTTATTTATTTTTTTATTTTTCTATTTTTCTATCGCTCCGTAGGGACAGAGATTTTCTCCTTCGCACTCTTCAAGTTTTTTTTGATTTATTACTTTCGCCTTGCCGTCTTTTTCCATTTCCATTCCTCCCGGACAATTCGCAACGCAAAGGCCGCAGCCGATGCATTTAGTTTTATTGACTTTATACATATATATAATTACTTGAACTAAATATTAATATTTAAAATTTCCTCGTAGGATTTTCCCAGGCAGTCATTGATTTTCTTTTCAATCAAATCAATTTCTCTGTCGCCGTCAATGTTTTTTCCCAGTATCATTGCCTGGCTGCCGTTCCTGAAAGAAAGAGTGATTTTTTCGTCCACTCTCTCGCTTTTTTCAAGAGTGCATTGCTCCGGCGAGAATTTTTCAATTTCTTCTCCCGACTCCAGCCAGGGCATTTTATCCCATTTTAGATTTTTACTTTCTGTAATTTTCACAAAAAATCTTGTTTTTATCCTTTTTATTCTCTCTTTATGTTAATTTTAGTTATAAAAAAATTTCTGTCAAGGTGTTTTTAAAAAATATTTTGTTTTTTGGTCCGTTTTGAGTTTTCCACAATTGACATAGTATGATGAAGACCTATTATGAATTAATACCTGATGAAAACTGAAACTTTAGTTGCCCAGAAAGTAAAAATATTGCACGACGATCTTACAAAAAAAGAAAAATTTTTAATTGAGGAGCAAAAAAAATCAGACAGCTCCTTTTTTGTTGAGAAAAATTTTCAGAAAGAAGTTTTTTCCGACCTGGAAGACTGTCATAAGTTATGGCAGGAATTTTCTCCGCAGAAAACTATTTTTGACACCTGGGAATTCCGTCTGGCTTTTTACAATGCTTATCAGGATCAGCCTCATTTCGTCCTGCTTAAAAATGGAAATCGGAAATTGGGCCTCCTGCCTCTGTGGTACGAAAAAAGCAAAAAGAAATATTTTTGGTTTGGCAGCTGGTGGCAGGAAGAAACGGAATTTTTTGTAAAAGATTCTTCCCTGATACCCGCTTTGCTGGCCGCAGCGCCCTCGCCGATGCATCTTAATGCAATTACCAAAGAAAGCGTTCTGCCTTTTAAGGATAAATTTAATTTTGAAAGAGACGACTCAAAATATGTTTTAAATTTGGAGAACCTTAAAACGCACGAAGATTATCTGATGACTCTGAAAAAAAATCGGAGGCATGACCTGAGAAAAGACCGGAGAAGAATTGAAAAACAAAATCCGGAAATTCTCATAAATAATTTTTCCGATTTCAATAATTTGGTTGATATCTGCAAAAAACGATTTGCCAAAAAAGGAGAAAGTACAGATTGGGACAAACAGAGAATAATGGCTTTTGAAGAAGTGTTAAGATTGGGAAATAAATCTTATGAAACCCGAATGGTTACGGTAAAAATAGGAGACCGGATTGCCGGCGTTGATTTGAACGGCCTTTACAATAAAACTTATTTCACGCTCAAGTGCGGTTATGATGTGGACAACTTTCCCGGCATCGGAAACTTTATGAATCTTTTTGAAATTGATGATGCCATAAAATTAGGGATGAAAAAAATTGATTTTCTGCAAAACAACTACGGCTGGAAGTCGCAGTATTTCCAATCCATTCCCCTTTTCAAATATAATAAATCCTAAAATTCACAGAAAAACAGCCCCGCTGCAAGCGGGGCTGTTTTTTGATATTAAAAAACGTCTTACTTTTTTGCTTTTGCGCCTTTTTGCTTCCTTATATATTCTAGGGTCTCGCTGGTATTTTTGAAAAATTTAACGTCTTTTCTGCCGGAAGCGACTAATAGGAAACCCAGCACGACTCTGATTAAAGTATTCGCTCCCACAACAAAGAGGTGGGAATGCAGGAAGGCTGCGGCCATTTTGGAATAAATTCTTCTGGCGTCGGGCTCCACCCTTTTCGCCTCCGAACATTCTATGATGACATTGGCGGTATCAAAAACTTTGTAGATTTCCGGGAACTTTTTTAAATATGTTATGGCTTTCGCATCAAACTCTTCGGCATCTTCTTTCGCGTGAACCCCTTTTACCACAATGTAAATCAGGTTTTCCTTAACGTTCACCTGATAGGTTAAATTTTTCCCCTCGTAGTAAAAGTCCTTATGTTTTAATTCTTCTGGTTCCATAAATTTATTTTCTTTCGTATTTGGGCCGAATTATAAAAACTTTGTTTTGACTCGCTTTCAGTGTTTTAGTTAAATGCTTTTCCAGTTTGACGCCGTCAAATTTCTTGCAGGAAAAAACGTCAAAACAGAATTCCCTCTCTTTGCTAAAAGTATGAACTGAAATATGTGAGTAATCAATAATGCAGAAAGCGGACAGTCCCGGATTGTGCTTGCCTCCTTCTATGACTACGGGGCCGTACAAGATATTCATTTTAATAACCTTGCTCACGCTTATAATCAATCTTTCCAGAAAATTTTTATCATTTAAATATTTCTTATCTACTTTGATAAAATCCAAAATCAAATGATATCTTTTGGTCGGAGTTTTATTAATCATATGCTTTATCTATTCTACCACAAAATTCAAGTTTTGCTTGAATTTCCAGGAGGCTCCACAAGATAAGGGAATCAAAA
>MHLY01000007.1:88461-100535 GCA_001821455.1 Candidatus Nealsonbacteria bacterium RBG_13_42_11 | reverse complement strand
GCCAGTCAACCGGATACTCGACCAGCTTATAAGCTGCTAGCTGGCCTTTTCTTTCAACGGTTTCAATTTTAAACCCTTTCTCTCTGAGGCTGCAAATTGCCGTTTGAATGATATTCCGGGCGTAATTCCGGGAAGAACGAGGTTGGCAATAGATACAACGATTAATAGAGGGATGATTTTGTATATCCTTATGTGCAATCATTTCGTCGGGCGAAATCGCTCCATTATTACCTTCTTCCAATACTTGCAATATTTTCCAGCATAAACTGTTTTTTCTTCCAGCCATTTATCCCCTCCTTTTGATATAATTGTAAAGGATATTAAATAATAAACGAGATTTCTTAAAAAGTCAAGGTTCCCCAATGAAAAAATCCCCTTTCGGGGATTTTTTCTGACTTCTTTACCAGCGATCTCCTCTATTTCCGCCGAATCCGCCGCGTCTGTCTCCGCCGCGTCGGTCTCCGCCGCCAAAATCGCGGCTGAATCCGCCTCTTCGGGGCGGACGGGCCTCCAAAGGCCTGGCTTCATTTACGGTAACGTTTTTTCCGTCAATGTCTTTGCCATTGAACATTTCAATGGCTTTCGTAGCTTCTTCATCAGAAGACATCTCAACAAAGCCAAATCCTTTTGAACGACCGGAGAATTTATCGGTAATAATAGTTGCCGATTCTACGGTTCCGGCCTTAGAGAAAATCTCTTTCAAGGTCGCATCGGTGGTGTCATAAGACAATCCGCCGACGAACAATTTTTTTGCCATATATATTATTCCTTACGCTATTTATTTTTGAAGTAAGCCGACCGACTGTTTTTATTTTCTTTCAAAGCTTACGTAGTTAATAAATACGTAAGGAAGGGAAAATTAACAGAAACTTACCTTTACATGATACTGTTTATTTTAAAAAACGTCAAGGGTCCCGTTGGAGACTCATTTATTTCTGTGCCGCTTCACAAATCTGCGATGAACCGTTCGGTTCCTGTTTCTATTAGGATTGTGTGAATTTTTCATGCTTCTTATCAATATTATTTTTTTCTTCAACCGTTAAGGAAGTAAGCCACAAAACGAAGGGCCTTCTGAGTTTGTCTATGGACCAGTCATCATTTTTGAAAAGCAGGGTTTTCTCCATTCTAAAACGTGAAAGCAGGGACGTTGTGGCCTGCAAATTTAAAGGAGACAATCTGTTATGCTCTTCCAAAAACTCCTCTTTTTTCAGATGCTGGTTTATAATTTTTGGATCCTTTTTAGATCTTGGAATCATATTCTATGAACAAAAAAGCAACTCCTTGGCCGCGTGAGTTGCAAATATTATTATTGATTATCCGGCTCGAATGACGGCTATACCTATTTGTAATCCCAACTCTCAACTGACTCTATCTTACCTTAGTTCTTTCAAAAAAGCAAGTCCTGTCATAAAAAAATCGTCCCGCTTACAGCGGAAGCGATAAAAAATTATGGTCTCTGTTCTGTTTTTTCTAAAATCAATTCGTTGAGTATTTTTTTGACAAGTTCAATACTGTCCCAATCAAATATGGAAATCTGCGTTATGTTTTTATTTAATTCTTTAAGCTTCTCCGCCGCCTCGTTGGCGGCGGCTTCTGAAACCGCGTCTTTTTTGCTCAAAAAAACATATTCCGGCTTTTCCAGAAGTATTTTGTTATATGCTCCAAGCTCGCCTCGCACCGTTTTATAATCCGACACAGGATCTGCCGAATCTGCGGCCACGAAATGAAAAAGAATTTTTGTACGCTCTATATGGCGCAAAAATTTAATGCCAAGCCCTTTACCCAAAGATGCGCCTTCAATAAGCCCGGGAAGGTCGGCAAGTATCAAATCATAATACACGCCCAAATTGGGTTCCAGAGTTGTGAACGGATAATTCGCCACTTTGCTTTTGGCATTGGTTAATTCATTAAGCAGGCTTGATTTCCCGACGTTAGGCATTCCTATGAATCCCACGTCGGCAATCAATTTTAATTCAAAACGGATTTCAAGAGATTCCCCCGGCTCGCCGTATTCAAATTCTTTCGGAGTTGTATTTGTTGATGAACGAAAATGGAAATTCCCTTTTCCTCCGGCTCCCCCGCGGACAATTACTGTAAGCTGGCCGATTTTAGCTATCTCGATATTCTCGCCTGTTTCTAAATTGTGCACCACGGTTCCGACAGGAACTTTCAAAACCAAATCTTTCGCATTGCTGCCGTCACGAAATTGCGAACGGCCATCCTGTCCGTTTTCAGCTTTAAATTCTTTTTTAAATCGGAATTTATTTAACGCGCTCAAATCGGAAATGCCTTCAACACAAACACTGCCTCCCTTGCCGCCGCTGCCGCCGACAGGACCCAGAGACATCAAATTTTTATTGAAAGCCACCGCCCCTTTTCCGCCGGTCCCTGCTGTCGCCCGTATTTTTACATCATCAATAAGCATGTTTATTTAAATCCGCATTAAAAATCAAATCCCGCCGGAAGCGGGATTTAATTTTCATTTATTTAATCTTGCTGAATTAATTATCAAATGCGGGTTACGTTTGTCGCATTGGGTCCTTTTGGAGAATCGGTTTTTTCAAAAGAAACTTTGTCGCCTACTTTTAATTCTTCGTAGGTTACGCCTTTTAGCTCATTCTTGTGAAAAAACAAATCTTTTTCTTCGCCCTCAATAGTAATAAATCCGAATCCCTTATCTGTAAGATTTTTAATTGTTCCTTCCATGATTTTAAAGATAAATTAATTTAATTAATGTTTTAAGGTTTTATCCTAAAGTTTAGTTCCCGGAATAAACTCGACTAAATTTTTATCAGGTAACTATCTTATGTAAATAAGGTTAACACTTAAACAATAATCAGTCAAGCCCCGTGCTCCGCGGGACGATTTTTTGGTTCTTTATACCACTATTTCAAAAACTTTTTGCCTTGAGGAAAAACCGGAAACAAGATTAACCCCAGAAGGCGCAACATTGAAATATGTGGCGATTGCCTTGGCAATCGCCCGGTTCGCTTTGCCGCCTTTCGGCGGCGCTTTAACCCAAATAACAAAATTTATCTCGTCAATCTTTTCTATTTTTTCTTCTTTGGCTCCGGGTTTCGCCTTAACAAAAATTTTCTTCATTTTATTATCAGAATTTCTAATAAAACTATCAAACTGCTGATAAGAAGAGAAATTAAAAAACCCATCCACCACCTTATCCTTATTTTAAATAAATCACCTATTTTCATCGGATTGATTATTTTATTATTAGAGTTTCTAACGGAATTACTAAACCGCTTGTCTTTCTTTATACTTTTTAAAGAGACCCTGAAGTTCATCTTTCACCGTATTAATTGCCTTGTAAATATTCTCCTCCCTTGCCTCAGATCTGATAATTTCCCCTGGGACTTTAATGTTTGCTTCCGCGTAATAAATTTTTCCTTTTTTGTGATGGCGGGTCTCAATAGCTACTTCAACAAAAGCCTCAACCGGGGTATTAATATGAGGAATAAATTTATCCAAAGTAGCAATCTTTTCTTCAATTACCCTTTTTAATTCCAGGGTTAAATCAAAATTTGTCGCTTTAATAGTAACTTTCATTAGATTAATATTATTCTACCAAAAAAATCGTCCCGCTTACAGCGGGACGATTTTCAACTTCCTTTGTCCGTCCGAAGCCCGAACGGACGCAGGAGGACGAAGGAGGAGCTAAATTTTTCTTTATAATCTTAAATTATCGAAAAAAAAGCTCCCAAATAGAGGGTTTGAGAATGGTGAATTTAAAATTGAAAATTTATTTCTTTCCGATCAGATATATAGATTGCAATCCTACCGCCGCCCCTAAACCAATAAATACCCAAGCGAGGTCACTCTTACTAACCCACATAATCTCATTGATTACAACAATAGTTGCAATGATTAATGAAATCCAAGGTAAATATTTCATACATTATTTATTTTTTATTAATTTTTCGACTTTAGGCCTAAATTTTAATTATTTCTTTATATCCCTCTTGACACCCCCCTTGACAAGGGGTATATACTTGCTATTATTAATTTGAAGCGTGTCCCAGGTCTGGGTGCCCGCTTTTTTTATTTGTATCAATATATTTTTTTTAAAAAACGTTTATTGATAACCATTTTCAAATTTTTATTTTTACCAGTTGTGAAATCTTTAAGTGCGCCACTAACAAGATCTGATATCTGCATAGCGTTAACGTATTCTGAATTAACATGAGTGACGAATTCAACCCTTTTAATTGTTTTAGTATTAACTTTTTTCATAAGATAGTTATTAAAATTATCAAATTTTCCATCGAGCAATCTTCTGTCCGCTCTATCGATTACAATTTCTGCCTTATCAAAACCGCACATCTTAATTGCGAACGAAACTAACTTTACCAAATTATATTCGTCAAAGATATTGTGGAGATTTTTCTTACCGTCAATAGAAAAAGTTCCTTTATATTTAGTTTTATCTATAAGCCGGTAATATATTTTGATTTCTAATTCGTTTATTATATTTAGAAGGTTTTTGTATAGTTTAAGAGGGATATTTTGAGCTTTTATTTCTCCCCTATATTGATATTTGTCTTTTGGTTCCACAATTCGATTTTCTAAAGCAAATAGTTTTTCAGAGTTAAGGCAGACAGCTGAAAGAATATAAAACAAACTTGCCCCAGTTAATGTTTTATTGTCACTATTATCTATTTCGTAGGGTTTTCCCGGATCCCCGGATTCGTCAACGAATATGAAATTAAACGATTTGGCCATGGTTTTTCTCTAATTTCGGGCTAAGTTTTAGTTATTTTAATGAATTTGGCTTGCCCAAAATATCTTTTTATTTTTTAGCCATTTAATTACGTTTTTCTGCAAGGCAAGGGGTAAAACTTTTTCTTTTTTGAATTCTTTATTATTCAGGAAGACAAAGTCAATATGGTCCTCCTTACTTTTGTCTTTTGCTTTTTCTGCCGAAACATTGAAAACTAAATTGATTTCATGATGTTTTCCTCGGTGTTCTTTATGTTTGTCTCGGTTTTCTTTATAAATATTTTCTACGATTCCTATAAAAGATAATTTTTTAACTTTAATATCCAATTCCTCTTTCAATTCACGAGTAAGTGCGGATTCTGCCCTTTCGCCGAAATCTACGTGTCCGCCCGGAAAAAAGTAATACTTCTTTTCTTTGTGCCAACAAACTAAAATCCTCCCTTTATTTCTAATAACCGCTCTGGCGCAAATCTCAAACTCTTTTGTCATAATATTCTATTCTACCAAAAAATCGCCTGATTGGCGATTTTTTTACTCCCGAGGGAAGATGAGCCTCGAACAATTTATTCTGGCGATTTTCATTCAAAAAATGAGCTTAACTCCTTTAGTCTTATTTAATAATATTAAACTTTTTTTTTGAAATTTCCTGCAATATCTCCAGAGTAGCTTTTACGGAAGGATTATCCGTATTTTTAAAGGCAATCCCTTCTCCGTATTTTTCCAGTAAAGGACTTAAAAATTCGTCTCCCCAAGAAGGAGAAAATGTTAATACTCCTTCGAAATCAATTTCAATTTTTTCTCCGTTTTTTTTATCGCTTAAAGCCGACTGAAAAGCCAAAAACGCCTCCTTGCCCATCTGGCGAGATAATAACATTGTACCGAATTTTTTTATCATTATAATCATATTCTAGTCCTCTTTTTTATTCTACTTTGTCCCTCCGTAGCTCGCAAGAGCGAAGGAGGACCAAAAAATCGCCCTTTGGGCAATTTTCAACTTCGGGTCGTAGATACTGAGCCGCGCCGAAGTGCTAAATTTTAGTTATTTCTCATGATTAACTAATTCTATATAACTGCAGTATTCGCATTTTTCTCCGGCTTCGGGGATTTTATTCGAATCAAGGCATTTCTTGATATTAAATATGGCAGGCTCTACCCATGAATCATCTCCGTCGTAAGAAAGAATTGAAGTTTTAAATTCCAGTCTTCCATCAAATTCAGGGCGATTCTTGCCGGCATTCGCGAATAAAAAATATCCCGTCTTTGAAACGTTAAATCCCATTTGCCTGAATATCCACTGGTAAATCTCCATTTGCTTCTTATATCCTTGTTTATATTCGTCTTCTAAAGAAATTATCTGACTGGTGCTCGTGGCCTTGTAATCAACGATATGAAGTTCTTTGGTCTTTCTGTTAATCCAAATATCGTCAATAATGCCGTTAATGTTCAAATTTGTTTTTTTATGCAGCACGGTTGCCCCGACACGTCTGCAGCTATCGTCTCTCCAAACAGAAAAATCAGGATGGTTAAAGGGAACCGCATCAATCTTATACTGATCCATAAGCTGGTGGGATTCTCCGTTTTTCCTTAAAAGGTCAAACTCATTTTTAAGCAATCGGTCAACCGCGCTGTTCAGCGACCAGCCGGGCATTCCCGGCCTTGCTACCCCTAATTTTCGGTCTAAATAAAAACAGCGGGGACACTCTAAAAATAAGTTGATCTTTGACCTGCTTATAGTAAAAGAGGTGTCTAAATTTGAATTATAAAGATGGTTTTTTCTTTTTTGAACCATAGCTAAATTTTGGTTAGTTTTTTCTGTTTTTTTGACGAATAATAATAAGTATTATAATGATACCAAAAACAATAATAAAGAGTGGCCACGCCGACCATATTGTTTTAATAACTAACGCAGGTATCATTAAAGCATTCTCAAAAAGAATCCTTAAGTTCGAAGGATTAAGAATACTGTTTATGTCGACAAATCCTGAATTCATAATTTTATTTTGGGCCTAAATTTTAGTTATTTTTTGAAAAAATCTCTTTCTCCCTATTTCCTCTTATCAATTTTTCGATTAACCCATCTTACTAGTAATGCAATCGGAATCACCCACCACGCCGCTTTAAATATCAACCAAAGATCAATTAAAAATTCTTTAATAAGATATGGGCCAAATAATTTTGATAACCCTTCAGCGGTTGTTTGATCAATCATTTAGATTTTTTATTTATTTCCTCAACTTCGGGTCGAAGATACTGAGCCACGCTGAAGCACTAAATTTTGATTAGTTCTGTTTTACATGGCGAACAAGTATACCCTTGGGCGACATTTGTCACTAGTTTACTAATAATTTTAAAATTTCATTCTTAAAAACAATTAATTCTTCGGGTAAATCTTTTTCCACATCTATATTTTCAAAAATATGATCGAAGTGAGATTTATCTTTGTTAATCTTTAAATGATCGCAATCTTTTCTAATTTGTTTACGAACCTCTAGAAAATTACCTTTGTCTCTCCAAAAATCATCGTATTTTTTATTATTTTTTTTAAAGTCTTCAAAAATTCTTTTAGGATTAAAATATATTTGAAAATCAATTCTATTTCTTTCTATAGTTAAATTCTTAATTTTTCTTTGTTCGGTGTATTCCTGTTTGTAAGTATCAACAAAATTTTCTATATCCTCTTTCTTTATTTTAGGAAAAGACTTAGATAAAATAGTGGTTTTTAAAAAGTAGGATTCGGGAGCATATTCAGGTAAGACAGTAATTTTTTCGTCTAGATTAATAGTTATTGGTCTTTTAAATTCTTTCCGGATGCTCCCTTCTATCTCTGCGTGTCTTACTAGAGAATCTAAACCATCGCTATCCGCTATTATTCTGAAGTTGTTTTTCACGCTATCGCTAGTAAGAATTTTTATGTAGGCAAAATAATGTATAGCTCTAAGCCCATCGGAATTAATAAATTTTATTTTAGGATTGTTAATACCTATATTTTTAAAAAACTTTTCGTCGTTATCTCCCTCTACGAATAGTATTAGAGAAGGATTTAAAATGTCTTCATATCTTATTCCTAATTCGTCAATTACTTCTTCTATTTTTATCTGACTTATAATTGTCTCTCCTTCGTCATTTAAAGATACTTGTCTTATACTTTCAGTTGCCCATACCTCACTAATCATAATTGGAGAATGGGTTGTGAATATAACCTGGTTTGCGTCTGCTATATTTCTTAAGGTTTTGAACATCTTTCTTTGTAGTTCTGGGTGAAGATAAACTTCTGGTTCTTCAATTAGAAGAATTTCATCGCTATATTGATTTTTTTGCGCGTAAGTTTCTAATAACGCTAAGATAAATATGCTTTGAATTCCCGTTCCACAAGATAAGAGCTTAACCCTATTGCCTTCTTCTATATTTCCAAAAATTAAATCTGTTTCGTAGGACACTGCTTTAGATATATCTATACTTGGATTGATCAATACTTCGCACTTATCCCCTAAGATATTTTGGATATTCTCAGTTGTTAGTTTCGAAATATCTTGAATATCTTTTATAATAATGTTCTTTACTTCTTCTATCTTCCTTTGTTTCTCTTGTTCGAGGGAGCTTTGAGATTCTATTTGATCAATTAAATCTTTCAAATAAGTCTTTGCTCCTGCGGTCGATTCTTTTTCAGGGTTTCTGATGTCTGGAATAATCAATATTTTTGGCAAGTTTTTTCTGATTGTTGAACTCTTTTCCACATCATTTAACAAAAACTCTTCTTTTAATTTCCCGCTACTAGAATCTTTAGAAATTGTAATTTTTATTTTTGTTTCTTCTATCTCATTACCGTCTTTATCTAAAAATAGATTTTTATATTTTTCGTCATTATAATTCTTAAAAAATACTTCTATTTCAATATTTTCATCAACCTTATTTTTATGAAAATCACTTTCCTTTGCCTCAATTTTCCCCCAAAATACCTGTAACGCTTTCAATATTGCCGACTTACCAGTATTATTTTTACCAATAAAAGCAAACAGCTTTGTTAAGGTAATCTCTTCAGAATTCTTAATAGATCTAAAATTTTTAATTATTAACCTTGATATTAACATATTTATTCTTTCAATTTCGGGCTAAATTTTGATTAGTTTATTAAAATTTTTTATTTTTTATTGAAGTAACAAAACCAACAATCTTATTTGTAGACCATCCATTATAAAAACACAAATATAAAGTAATGCCAATATTTAGTAAAAAAATGATTCCCTTATAGTTAATTATTTCTTTAATTTCAGTGGCAGAGAAAAAACCACTTATGATTACGGAAATAATACCAAACGTAGCATAAAAATAAGCCCAACTTTGATTTCCTCGTCCTATTGTCATACCACTATCTCGATTCTTTATATCTTCAAAAAGAGCATAAAACGTAATTGTAATTAAACAAGCTTCAAATATTATAAAAATAAATTGGTCTTTTAATAAATAAAATAAATTATTGAAACACATTTTTCTTTTCTATACTTCTCCTTTAAATGTTTTATCTAAAATTGATTATTCGTAAATCAGATATTTTTTAATCTCTTTTATGCGTCTTTTCTTTAATCCATCTAACTAATCCCCAAATTAAACAAATCCACCCCAAGAGAATTACAGCATCAACTAATACTGCAATAATTGGACCAGGTTTAAATATAGTACTCAATGCCCCACCTAAAAATAATCCAATGACTCCATATTGTAGAAGTTGTTTATATGTTAAGTCTCCAAGCGATACAAATTTCATAATTTTACCTCTCAATTAATTCTTCGACTTTTTGACGAATGTCTGACATTAGTGCTTAATCGATCGTGGTGCAAAAATCGTCATTGGTTTTCTCTTTGTGAAGAATTTTACCCCTGGTTCTATCTTCTTGCCACACTTGCAACAAATAACGCCGTTTTCACCTACTAGAAAATCCCAAACATTCGCTGGTTTTGATTTTTTTTTACACTCCTCGCAAATATAATCAAATTCCTTTGAATAAATACTCATAAAATTAAACTTGTGTGTTAGTTAATTTTTCGAGTTTTTATTTTTGCTCGGCCATTTAGCTGCAATTTTACGACCATCTTTCATTTGACGGTAGCTTACCACACCTCGTGCTTTATCTCTAGCAATTTGTAAATTTTCTTTATTTTTGAAATTCACTTTCGCCATAATTTTATTATGAATTGTAACCTTTTCGTTTCATTTTTGTATTAATAGTCATTTTTTCGCCTGGAATTTTTGCCTCCACTACTTTTCTTCCATAAGATTTACCTTTTATTTTTATAATAAGTTCTTCACTATCAATAAGGTTTTTCAATATTCCCTTAGCTTTATTATAACCAGGCTCTCTTTTTTCGGGGGTATCAATTTCGGCTAAACGAAAAAACACTCCTCTGGTACTTTGAAAAGTATCGCCATCTAATACTTTTTTAACTTTAATTCTTGCCATAATTTTAAATTACTTTTCGATTAAATTTTCGACCTTTTTTTTCGCCTCTTCTAGTAATTCTTTTGCTTTTTTGCGGGCTTCGTGGGATTTTTTGACCAAATCAGCAATCTCTTGCTGGGTAGTTTTTGGTAAAACCGGAACGAGAATATTCTTTATCGATTCTTTGGATACGGCGGTTAAAATCGTTCCCGCGCATTGCTTTTCTAGTTGCATCTGAAAAACTAAACTTTTTGCTAAAACACACATAACTTCCGGTAAAATTTCCTTACTCCTGAATTGAAAAAATCCCGTTGACGCTAAATATCCTTCCTGATCTTTATCAGCGATAGCCACTTTTTCAAGCGAACCTTCCACGCTGGAAACAATAACATCTCCATTTTTTAATATTCTTTTTGCTCTACTCGGCGCATCTTTCCCTAAAACCTCCGAGAATCCGTCAATCATACCGATCGAGGAATTGATATTCGCTAATTCAACATAACAATAGTTCCTATCGGATTTAGGAATAAATCTCGCTGGCACATTCTGGATAATATCTTCTAACGGTTTTGCTTTATATCTTCTAAGCGTTATTAATAATTTGTCGTATTTCGTTTGGAAATATTCAGCGTCCATTCGTTGAACAGATTTTACGTCAGAAAGATTAACTATATTGAATAATTCATTTTTTTCTTTAAAATCTGCCAGCCCCAACTCTTCTAAAAGCAACTTTTCAGCTTGGGAGTAAAAATCTTTTGCTAATTCAAAATTTTTCCAACTTTCATTTGATATTTTTTCAATTTCTTTTTGAAAAATTACCGACGGGACAAAAATTTTTATTTCTTTTAATTCCTCTGCGTTAACATTTGCCTGATTTACTGCCCGACGGGAAAATTTCTTGATTTGTTTTATCCCATATTTAGCGTTTAAAAATATATTCAAGTAATCTGGTATAATTTCCGCATTGTCTTTCGTCTGAAGACGGATCAAATAAGAGGCGAATGTCGATTTTAAATCTATTTTAAAAATTCCCGTTCTGCCGACAAATTCTTCAGAATTAACGCGATTAAATAAAACATCATTTCTCTCTAGTCTGAAATTATTAAATATTTTTTCTGGAATATTTGCATACCTAACCTCATCTTTAAATAAAAAAGCGTATTTTATATCATCCATTTTAAACATTGGATATCCTATTTTTTCGTCATTCATTGCCTGTGAAAGTCCGTACTGACAGCTTTTTAAAAAATCCCCAATTGGACGCCAATCTCTATTTGAAAAATTAATAAAATACTCCGGCTGATAATATTCAGCGTCTAGTCGTGAAGTGCCTTCGAGTTGCGATTTTTGGATAATGGAATAAGAAATCATTATTGCTTGGGCTTCTCTGGTTCAATTAACTGACCTTGTAAATCTGTTATTTGTTTTAATAAACTTTCTATTTGTTTTTCCAATTCAGAAACCGACATGTTTTTGGAAGAAGTGTAAATCGCGGGAGATGAACTGGAAGAAGATACTATGGCACTCTGTTTTATGTTTTTAATTTCTTCTTCTAGGTTTTTTATTAATTTTTTTTGCTCTCCTAATTTTTGTTTGATTTCTTCGCTATCCTTACTTTTCAACATTTTCTTTTCTAAGAAAGTAAACTTTTGTTTCATGAGTAATAATTCGGTTTCTTTGAATTTTAACAAATTGGAAAATATAGCTAATTCCGGCACCACATCAACCCAATCTTCTATAGCAGATTGAACATTAAATTCTGTCATACTTAAATGACGATCGACTTCCTCTAGATTTTCTTTTATTTGTTTACCATCTTTAAGAAAACCGAAAATCCAATCACGGATTTTAAAGATTTGTTGATTAATAGATTGCAAATTTCTTACAGCAGAACGTCCTTTTTTCTCT
>MHLY01000007.1:68578-88421 GCA_001821455.1 Candidatus Nealsonbacteria bacterium RBG_13_42_11 | reverse complement strand
CCAATCCAGAAAACAATGCAGCTATAATAGTAATTACAACTGAGAATGGTCTATTTTCTTTGTATGCTATAGACAAATAAACTGAGACTCCAGATAAAATTAATAGAATCAAAGGCCAAGGACTAAAAAATGCTTGGAAGAAATTAATCCAATTTTTATAAAATTTTGATGATTTAAAATCTTTCCACATATATTTATCTCTATTTCCAAAAATTAAATTTTTGTTCTTTGGCGAATTTAATAAACTCTTCGGCGATTTCGTCTAAATCGTGGTCTAAAACTTTCCGGCCTTTAGTGTCGTGGACGTGATTTCCGTTTGCGTCTTTTTTGTAAACATAATCTCCAGAGTTATCTTTTCCAGATTTTTTTGAAACTGCCATAAAAATTGGGTAATCCTTTAATGGTTTTTCTTTTTCTGACCATTTTTGTAAAAATAAAACACTGGTTTTTGTTCCAGTATGAGGTTTAAAAGTATTTCCATGTAATCCGACGACTGCTAAAATTCTAGCTTTATCAAAAAGATAATGCCTGACATATTCCATATTCGTATTGTTTAAAACTCCTTGTGGTAAAACAATCGCCATTTTTCCGCCTGGTCGTAACATATCTAAAGTCCTTTCTATAAAAAGAATGTGACGTTCAATTTTATTAACTAATCTACTATTTTTCTTACCAAAAAAATATTGGCGTAAAATTCCCTGATCTTTTATTTCTCCAGCAAAAGGAGGATTTGTAAGTAAGACATCGAAATTGAAATAATGGAATGTTTTTTGGTTATCAATATTTTCTACAGAGTTTTCTAGATTTAGAAGTCGTTTTTTTAATTCAGCGCGAGCATTTAATAAATCTTGGTCTTCGCCTTGCCATTCTCTAGGGTCTAAGGTATTAATTCGAAACATATGCGAACGGCCATCTCCAGCAATAAGCATTAATGCTCGAGAAACTTTTGAGATTTCTTCGGCAAAATCAATTCCCCAAATGTATTCTTTTACATATTCTTTCATTGCTTCATCAGATTCATGAAAATGATTGTTTCTCACCCAATACATTGTATTTATTAAAAAACCTCCGGAGCCCGCGGCTGGATCTATAACATATTCGTTCGGCTTTGGATTCAACATTTTCACAGCCATAGAAATAGCATGGCGAGGGGTAAAATATTGACCCTTTTTACTTTTGGCGACCTCTGGAATTAGATATTCGAAAGCTTCATCAATAATTGATAAATCCGAGCCGAAAAGTCGCGCCTTTTCTAATTCTCCAACGACAATAGAAAGATGTTCGGGTGATAATCTTATATTTTCTTGTTCGTAAAATACGCTTGGCCATTTTTTAATAGCGTGTTTAAAAAGATCATTTATAACTTCATAAGTTCTATTAGGATCTTTATATTTTCTAAATAATATTTCGTTTCCTTCTCGACTTATTTTAGCTTCATTTTCATCATAAAGTTTGGCATAGATTAGTTTAAAAACCTCATTAAAAACATCTACTCCAGCGTTCGCAAGAACTAATTCCTCCATTGATTTAATAATTTCTTTTAAATCAACTTTCGTATCAGTATATTCAAAAAGAGTCTTTTTAGCTTCTAATAAATCGTCGATTGTTTTATCGGCCGATGGTAAATCTGGTAATGTATCTTCAAATTCTTTTGGATATGGCCTGTATAAAATAATTCTTTTGATTCCATTGGACCAAACGCCGATTTCTGATCCTTCGGAACTTAAATAACTTTTTAATTGTTCAATACCCTTACTTTCAGTGGGACTTTTGACTTCAATAATAATATAAGGAGTGATTTTGTCTTTTTTATAAACAACTATGTCTGCAGCTTTTGCGTGGATTTCTCTACCAAAATGAACGCTTTTTTCTGTTTCAATACGGTCAAGAGGATATTTATAAAAATTATTTAACTTATAAAGCCACAGCTGGCGGATTATTTCTTCGGGTTTACTGGTTTGCTTTTCTTCGTCGTAAACAAATTTTTCTTTGCCAGATTTTAAATCTTTAACATAAAATCTTCCTTTTTCTTCTTCGGTAATTTCTAAAATTTCGTATAAATCAATTCCGCCAAATTCTTTAAGCCCATAAATTATATCTGGCAAACCAAATATTTTTTCTATAACTTCTCTTGATTTGTTTAGTTTCTTTGTTGGCATATTAAAATTAAATTGTTTTCCAATAATTATTTTTTAAAATGGAAATGACCTTTCCTAATATTTTTGTTTCATCAGTAAAAAGGATATTTTCGTATTTCGGATTTTCTGGTTTTAAATAAACGTACGGCGGTTTATCATCGGAAACAAAACGTTTTACGAAACGCTTTATGGTAGAAGAATCGCCAACTTGAGCATAAACTATATCTCCTGAAATAAATTCTTTTTGCGATTTAACCAAAACAATATCTCCATCGTTGATTCCGGCGTTAATCATTGAATCTCCAGAAATTTTTAAAAGAAAAATGTTGTCTTCTAATTGTTCTAATTTATCTCCACCGATATCTGAAGAAATAGTTTTCCATTCTCCCTGTACCTCTATCGCTTCAATCGGCGCTCCAGCGCTAGCTATACCAAGGAAATTTACAAGTTGTGGTTTGTTAATAATTTCATAACCTAAAGGTAAAATAACAATACTGCGAGGACCTTCTTCTCTTTTAATTAACCCTTTATTTTTTATCTTTTCTAGAAGATCGATAATTGATTGATTTGATGAAACATCTAATCTTTCGCGCATTTCCTCAAAGGTTGGCGGATAGCCAGTGTCTTTTATATATTCGTAGATGATCGAGAGCAACTCTTTTTGTCTTTTTGTTATAACGTCATTTTTCATAGTATTATATAATAATACCCGACCAATTGGTCGGGTGTCAACGCGAAGTTATCCACAATGCCTCCATTTTTGCCAAAATTCAAATATGGATTAGGCGACTTAAAACAGAAAAGCCCTCTAACAGGGCTTTAATTTCTTTCTTGATCTATCTGCTTTTGGCAGAGATTTTAGCTTCATATACCACTCAATTGACGATTAAGTTCGTTAAAAAGATTGTTTTTAAAATCTTTTATAATTGCTTGCTGATCTTGGGGTAAGAGCGCAAGTAATTCACTGCTGAAATCTATGTTCCCTGCATTTTTTATAATTTCATCTTTCGAGCTATTCAATCGTTTTTTTTGCTCTAATATTAAAAAACCTTTCCGCATAATAAAATATAAATCGTAAAAATCACGGGCTTTTTTCCGCTCTAATAATGCTTCTATTTTCTCTTCAACCAGTTTTTCTTGCGGTAAATGGAAAACATTATAAGTAGGAACGAAATCACTGGAAATACTATCAACTTCTCCTTTAATATCCTGGCTGTTTCGCGAAGAAACATTGATTGATACAACGACAGAAGGATAATCATAAATTTTAAATGTGGCCTCGCCATAATATCCTTCTTTTGTTGAGCCCGGTTTCGGTCCAAGCTCTACTTTAATGCCACTTCTTTCAATCTCAACCAAAACCTTAGCGAAGATATCCTCAATAAATTTTTCTTGCTGATATTGCTCTATATTAAAAATTGAGAAGTCTAAATCTTCCGAAAAACGCGGGCTGCCATAAATTATCCTTAAGGCCGTCCCTCCTTTAAAAAGGATATTTTCGGCCCCCTCTATTCTGTAGAGTTGAGACAGAAAAAGATGCTGAAAATATTCGCGAACAACATTGGGGAATTCGCTGGTTTGACGTTGAGTAGCTAATTTTTGAATTGTTTCCTGGGCAATCATTGAAGTGTAGTTTTTATGATACTGATTAATTTATTGTTAAATAATTTGGCGTAACGAATCGCTTTTGATGTGTTAATCCTCTCTTTATTAAAACGGCTAAGAGGCTTTTGTTTATTGATTAATCTAAAATAATTTAAGTCAACAAAGGCTTTTTCCGGCTCGGCGATTAAATAATTATAATTACCCTCTTTTTTTGAAACATAACCGGTAAAGGCCCCTTTTTTTATACTGCGATAAGTAAATGATTTTCCTAATGCGGAAAAACGGCGAGTCGCTTTTGTTGTCACGGAAGTGATTCCATAAACTGTTTCCGGAATTACACGATGATAAGAAAGCGCAAACTCCAAAGAAACATACGAAGGCTCATATAATCTGTTTGCCAGATAAAGATCCGAAACATGTGCATCAGATAATTGATAAAGTCCCCGCTTAAGACTAATGATGTATCCCTGTTTTTTAAGGCGGTGAATTAAAAACCGGGTAGCGATTTTTGTTCTACCTAAAAATCTTTGAACATCAAGCGGAGTAAATAGCATGATGTTTTTTGCCTTTATTTCTCGCTCAAAATCTATCCATTTCATAAAATTAGCCTTTTATGCTAATTTACCAAAATGATACAAATCTGTCAAGTCCTTTTCTTCCACTCTGCCCCTTCAGGGCATTCAGGGTAGGCTTCCATTTTTGCCAAAATTCAAATATGGATTAGGCGACTTAAAACAAAAAAGCCCTTTAACAGGGCTTTAATTTCTTTCTTGGCCTATCTGCTTTTGGCGCTGGCTCGTTTTATCATAAAGGCGATATTTTCATTAGTATTAATGTGTTCTATCCCGATGCCTGGGTGGCGATTTTGCCAGACGCGGAATATCTCGTCGGCAAAAGCCTGCCCCACCGTATCCACTCCCTTAAAATCCAATACTATTTTTTTAAATTTTTCCAAGCCGCTTAAAATTCTTCTCGCCTGGGAGCGCGAAATAAAAACAGAATCTAACTTATAAAGAGAAACTCTGGTGATTGTTTTATTGAAAGTAAAAGCTCCTTCCGAATAATTTTTAAAAACATTGCTTAGCGCGGTTTTTGATTTAACCGAAATTGCAAAAGATACCTTGGTGCCTTTTGTTTGCTTCGCTTCTCTTATGAATATATCGTCTAAAACATTGTTGAATATCAGCTTTTTTGCGGAACTTTGAATAACCAATAAATCTGCGATTTTTGAGGTGAAAAAAACACCTTCTCCCGTGTGTTCTTTGGGCAGGGTGGTTTGTTTTCCCTTTAATAAATCCTGGATTGCTTCAAATTCATCTTTTAATTTCCTTTTTCTCATTATATTGTTAAAAATCCCGATTCCCCAATCTCTAACAATAAAAGAAATTTGGCTGGCCTGGCGCTGTATCTGAATTTCTATTTTTAGAGAACGGGAGTGCTCAATAGCGTTATTCAGCATTTCGCTGAAAGAATAACTAATAATATCAGAAACGTTTTTAGGCAAATTTAAGAAAATACCCGTATCCCGTTTTATTTCATTCAAAACCAGATCTTCGGAAAGATTTTTGTTTTGCAAAATTTTCCTGATGCTTAAAATTGAGTTTTTTGCCCGCGAAACGGTTTTTTTGTCAGCCAGCACATAGCAGGCCTTATTTGCCTTTCCCACCAAAATAATCTTACCTTCGTCCTTCAATTTTTGGAAAAAACGATTTATGTAAGCGCGCGAAAAACCGGCGGCTTTAACAATGTCTGTCGCTTTTATTTTTTTATTCTCTCTGAGTTTTTTTAAGATGAGATTTTCAATATCCATAAAATGGTTGACAACTTAATGCTAATCTAAAAATTAAAAGTTGTCAACAAGTTGTCTACTTTTTATTTCTACCCTCACCCTACCTCCATTTTTGCCCTTCAGCAAGTTCAGGGTAAACCAAAATTCAAATATGGATTGCGCAAATAAAAAGGAGTGGCGAGAGTGTTTCTCTTCACCGCCCACTTTGATTTTCATAGATTCGACTTTGCTCACCATGACCCTGAGCTTATCGAATGGGTCATAATTTCCTATAGCTTGTTGAGCGACCCTGTCCGGTTCGCTCAATCTTCCTGAAACGCATTAACTTATCAATTGCCTGCCTGACAGTAGGATAAGCGACTTTTGTTTTTTCAGAAATTTCTCGCGGCGTGGCTCTATCAGCTTTTTGAATGTAATCCCAAACAGCAAGCTGTTTCTCGGTGAGCAATCGCTCGATGTTTTCTTTTGAAAGCAGGTCAATAGCCATTTCTGATTGTTTTAAGAAAATGATTAAAAAGAAATCCAGCCACGGAACGATGGTTCCGTCGTCGGATAAGAATGTTTTTTGGCTTTTACGAAGCGCGAGGTAATATTCCGGCTTATTGTCTTCAACCAATTTCTCGTGCGAAACATAAGGCATATGCAAATAGTCTTCTTTTAACAAAAGGAGGTTTGTAAGAACGCGCGACAACCGGCCGTTGCCATCTTGAAATGGATGAATCTGCAAAAACTCAACGAGAAAATTGCCCACTATAAGAAGCGGATGATATTTTTTCTCAGCAATAGCTTCTTGCGTCCATTCAACTAATTCCTGCATTCTTTTAGGGGTAAGACACGCCGGCGTAGTATCAAAAAGAACGCCAATGGACTCACCGGCCGCGTTAATCATATGCACCTTATTTTCTTCTTTTTTATAATCGCCCCTGTGAAGTTCATCTTTTTTTACGTACTTAAGAAGCTCTTTGTGAAAATGTTTGATAGTGTTTTCTGAAAACTTGAGTGATTTCCAGGAATTAAAAACATTCTCAAGCAATTCAAAATATCCTTTCGCCTCCTGCTTGTCGCGATCCGTGAACTTTTGAATATCAATACCGCGCATTAGCTTCTCAATATCCTCATCGGAAAGCTTAGCGCCTTCAATACGAGTAGAAGCGCCGGTTGAAGTAATCAAAACCGACCGCTTAAGACGGCCCAAAACCTGAGGGGAAAGCCGAGCCCCGGCAATCCACTGCCCTTTTAATTCATCAATTTTTGTTATTTTTGACCAGATTTCAGCCGGTATCTGCTGAAGTCGCCGGTCTAATTTGTTGTTTTTTGCCATAGTTGTAATCCGCTATATCAACTATAGCAGATTATAGCGGATTAGTAAGTAGGTGTCAAATGGAAAATTGACAAAATCTGGCAGAAACAAAAAACCGCCATCTCGGCGGTTTTTTTATTTCTCAATATCCATAAAATGGTTGGCAACTTAATGCTAATCTAAAAATTAAAAGTTGCCAACAAGTTGTCTACTGTTTATTTTCTATCCCCGGTAGCAGAACGCTTCGCGTTCACTACGGGGCTTCGCTTCCACTCTACCTCCATTTTTGCCAAAATTCAAATCAAAAAGCCCTTTAACAGGGCTTTAATTTTTCTCCCCTCCTTCGCTAAGGCTACGGAAGGGCAGGGTTGGTCTTTCAGTTTTCGACAGAGATTTTAACTTCATTTTAGCTATTGACAGACTTCTATAATTTGATATTATTATAGTATCACTACGAAAAAGACCCTTATGCGGCTGTCCGCATCGGGGGCTTTTTCTTTTACGACTCTCTGTTTTTCAAAATAGACTTTTTGTCGTTCAAATACGTTATCGACACGCCCGTCCTTTTTAGAAGAATCGAACATTTTTTCTCATTTGCCGGAGACAATATTACTTTTATTTTATTTTTTTCGTTTAAAAACTTAACTAAACTGGAATAGTCCCCGTCGCTGGCTATGATAACCGCTTTTCCAAAGTTGTTTTCGTAATAATCGCGAGTTGCTTGAAGAACTAAATCCGCGTCGCAATTTCCTTTTACGTTTCCCTCGCCATCGTATGTTGTTTCTTTAAATACCAAAGTGAACCCCGCTTCCTGTAAATACGTATAGAGATCTTTATATTTTGGCACTAAACCGATAAAAAGGTACACCCGTTTTACTAAATACTTATCGATGAGCCAAATTTTAAATCGAGCGTAATCGAGATCCCATCCGAGAGATTTAATACCATTATATAGATTGGCTCCATCAATGTATGCAATATTATTATTTTCTCCTTTTTCTTTTTGCATAACTTTCTTTCACTCTACCCCCTCAGCACGTTCACTTCAATACTTTCAGTGCAAGCAGGGCAAGCCTCCATTTTTGCCCTTCAGCAGGCTCAGGATAAACCAAAATTCAAATAAAAACCGCTGGGCGAACCATGCGGCATTTTTTATTTTTCTACATCGGGACGATTGTGATTCTTTAAATCCTCTGAGGAATACTTCCCGGTTGCCCACAGGCAACCCTGAATGAACCCAAGCCACCTGAATGCTTTTTCTTTCCGCCCCTCTTTAATAAAGACCTCCATTTTATCCAGCATGCCGCGGCAATGCCCAAGTATCTCTTCTGGTGAAGCCGGTTTTTCGTTGTGGGGAAAATCTATTGCCTTTATCCCCTGTTCTCCAAAGTCATTACGGTATTTATTAATCACTTCCAATATCTTTTCGGCGTTCATCTCCATCCTTCCCTTTGATGCTGTTTAATCTTTCTTAGCTGGTACAGTACTAAAGGAACCCGCTTGTCCTGTATGGTCAATGACAACATGCGAAAAAGAGTGGCTGAATTTGTCTAAGAGTTCATCCCAGGTGAAATAACTAGGAACACCACCCTTCAAACCTATCCTCTCCATGTATTTATTTGCTAGTTCTTCAGCGGAAAAGACGAAAAGTTTTCCCTGATCTACAATGAATTTCGTCTCATCTTCTTTATTGGTTATAACCCAGACGGCGTCAGGACGACTTAATGTGGCGTCCATTAGTTTTTCTCCTTTCCTGATAATAAATTAAGGAGCTTTCCCTCCTCAATTAGACCCTATATCTTTTAGTAAAAAAATCAAGACTAACTCCCCGTTCATAGATTGGGCGACGAAAATAAAAAAGGCTTCCGTAAACGGAAGCCTAAAATTCTAATGAACTATTATAATGGTCTGAGGCCGGTTCCTTTTCCGCGACGGTTGGCGCCGCCGGTGATAACATAGTCATCAATCACATTGCAGGCGTGGAAAAAATTCCCCCTGCTGAAACTATCTTTCTGCTCTTTTTCCATCTCTATCATAAAATCATATACATTTAAACTGCCTTTCTTGAGAAGACGAGAAAGTATCTTGCTCTTGCATATTGTGTCCATCTGCGAAGCCCGGGGCCGATAAGGATCAATTCGTTGTTCATATTCAAGCAGTTTCAGGTTTAACTGCTCAATCTTTCTGGGATCATCCTTTGGCAATTCGATAATGGACTTTTCTTTTTTGAGCCAGGTTAATTCCGCCTCGGCCGTCTTTCTTTCATGATAATTCCAGCACTGGCCAGCGGCGTCAGTTATGTGATGCTTACAATCGTTAGCATCACCCCTGTGTCCTTTTTCTCTGTAATCTTTCTTTTGCGGATCGAAGCGAAAACAAGACGAACAGTATTTTTTCTTAAATTCTTCCTGCTTTTCTTTAAGCCCGTTCATTCTTCCTCCTATTTATTTCGAATATTAACAACAATAAATCTTTTTTTAAAAAAAGTCAAGCCTCCTACCAAAAAGCCGCCTGATTATCGCCGGCACTGCCTAATTTTAACGGCGCATCTTAGTTTATGGAATTTATATTCTTGTTTTATGTTTGACGATAAAATAATACTTAACAACTTCAATCAGTACAACATTTATCACCCCTAATCCGCCGATAATAAACCAGTCGGAAAAGGCCAAGGGAATCGTGCTAAGTAATTTGTTTAAAACCGGAACATATATGGCGGACAGCAGGCCGACTATGCCCAGAAACCAGGCTCCGATTAAAAGTTTGTTGTCAAAAAGATTAATATTCCATAAATTCCTTCGTAAGCTCTTGCAGCAAAAAACGTAAGAAATTGAATCAATGGCCAGGCAGGCAAAAATCATCGTTCTGACGTATTCAATATTATGATTTTCATTCCAAAGCCAGAAAAACAAGCCCAAAAGTATCAAATCGGTTATCAGTCCGATAACAAAAATAATTATTTTCATTTCCCGGGTTAATAAGGGAACGTTGCGGGCTTGCGGTTTGTGCTTCATCAAATCTTTCTCTTTCGGTTCAAAAGCTAAAGCTATGTTCGGCATACCGTCTTCTATCAAATTTATCCATAAAATCTGCACGGCCGTAACCGGCAAGGGAAATCCCGCTAAGATGCTGGCTCCCACTAAAATCACTTCGGTAAAACTATCCGACAAAAGATAAGTAATGACTTTCCTGATGTTATCAAGAATGGCCCTGCCCTCTTCCACGGCCGCCACAATAATGGAAAAATCATCCGTCAAAAGAACTAAATCTGAAATTTCTTTGGCAACCTCGGTTCCCGAACCCAATGCCACTCCGATATCGGCCTGTTTTAAAGCGGGGGCATCGTTGATTCCGTCGCCCGTCATGGCAACCACTTCTCCTTTTTCCTGCCAAGCTTTAATAATCCTTAACTTATGTTTTGGTTCCACTCTGGCATAAATTTGGATATCTTTCAGTTTTTTTTCAAACTCCGGGCCAGACATTTCTTCCAAATCTTTTCCTTCTAATATATTTTTATCTTTAACATTAAGCCCTAATTTATTGGCAATAGCTTTGGCGGTCAATTTATGGTCGCCGGTAATGATAATCGGCCTCATGCCGGCCTGATAACAGGTTTGTATTGCTTCTGCGGCCTCTTTGCGGATAGAATCTTCAAAATAAATAAACCCGGCGAAAATTAAATCATTAACCGATTCTTCCTGGTTGCGGGCTGTGAGCCTTAAACTGTCGGTTTTTTTATATGCTGTTCCCAAAACCCGGTATCCCTTATTTGTCAGTTCTTCGTGTTTATCGTTTAAAAGAGCTTTTTGGCCGCTGTTTATTTCAACTTGTCCGTTGTTGGTTTTTAAATATTTTGATTTTTCTAAAATTATTTCAGGCGCTCCTTTGACATAAACAATATTTTCCGCCCCTTTTTTGTTTGAAATTTTTCGCAAGCTTGCCGAATATTTGTATTCCGAACTGAAGGGAATCTCGTCAATTTGCGGCTCTGCTTCTTCCAATTGATTTCTAAAAAGTCCCGAATTTGCGCCAGCCAAAATTAAGGCTCTTTCAGTAGGCATTCCTCTGATCACCCAATTTTCAGGTTTTTCATCGGGATTTTCAATAAAAGCTTCGCTGCATAAAATGGCGCCTTTAAGGACTGTTTTTTCTTCTCCGGAAGAAAAAGCATAAATTCCGGCAACCGTCATTTTAGCTTCCGTCAAAGTGCCGGTTTTATCGGTGGCAATTATTGAAGTGCTGCCCAAAGTTTCAGCTGCAGCTAATTTCCGGACCAAACCCTTCTTCTTAAGGATTTTCTGCATGCCAAGGGCTAAAATTACGGTCAGCGCCACCGGCAAACCTTCGGGAATTGAAGCCACCGCCACTGCCACTGCCGTAGTGAACATTTCAATAAACTCTCCCCCGGTTATCATTCCCTCGATAAAAATTACAATACAAATAATGCTGATGATTATTCCGATAATCTTTGAAAAATGAGCTAATTTTTTCTGGTAAGGAGTTTTTTCTTCTTTGGTTTCTTCAACCAAAATGTTAATTTTTCCGATTTCTGTTTTTATTCCCGTATTAATTACAACGATCTTTCCTAAGCCGTCTTCGATTGATGTTCCCATATAAACCATATTGTCCCTGTCGGCCAGAGGCGTATTTTCAGGCAGGATTTCCGTTTTTTTTGAAGCCGACAGCCACTCGCCGGTTAAAGCCGATTCGTTGATTTTAAGATTATAACTTTCAATCAATCTGCCGTCAGCAGGCACCTTGTCTCCCGGCTTTAACAAAACAATGTCTCCCGGCACAAGTTCATCGGCTAAAATTTCCTTTTCATTTCCGTCTCTGAAAACAATCGTTTTTATGCTTAAAACTTTTTTCAGCTCCCTCAGGGCTTTTGACGATTTGCTTTCCTGGACATAACCGACAATAATATTTAAAAAGACTGCCGCAAAAATAACAATAGAGTCTATAAACTCTCTCAGGAATAAAGTAACTATCCCCGCTATTATTAAAATATAAACCAAGGGGCTTCTGAATTGCTCCAAAAATATTTTAAACTGAGACAGGGGTTTTTCTTCCTGAAGCTTGTTTTTGCCAAATTCTTTCCGGCGAGACCATATTTCTTTTCCAGACAACCCCTTTTTTGCATCAGAACGCAGTAATTTTACCGCTTCTTCCCGGCTAATATTGTGCCAATTATTTTTTTCTTCCATTTTCGTTTTGCGTTATTCTATTCTATCACAAAATTCAAGCTTTGCTTGAATTTTCAGGAGGCTCCACGAAACGGAGGAATCAAAAATCGTCCCGCTGCAAGCGGGACGATTTTTTAACGGCTCCGTTTGGCAAAAGCCGTTTATAGCGAGTTTATGGATATTTAGAACCTATTTTATTATCTTTATCGCTTTCCCTTCAATTATTGCCTCGGTGATTTTTTTATAGGCCGAAGATAAGATTCTCTGAAAAGTGCTCTGAGAGGTATTCATCTTTTTAGCCGCTTCTTCCTGTTCTAAATCTTTCATATTTCTCAACCTTAGAGCTTCCGCTTCTTCAGTGGTTAATTCAATAATCTCTAAAAACCTCATCGGCACGCCCTGAGGCTTGAAATAAGTTATATTGGGATTGAATCTTATTCTTCGGCAAAGTCGCGGTCTGACCATGTTTTTTCTTTTATAGCGGGCGACACATCGCCCGATATATTAAACGCTCTACTCAATATTATATAACAAAAACCGAGGAAACGCCCTGCTCCTAATTTTTATACCAGAAGCAGGGCTTCCTTCTTATTTTGCGTCCTTCAGTTCGCTTAAACGTTCTTTAATGGATTTTAATTCATCTTCCAAAACCCCAACCTCTTCTTCCAATATTTCTTTCTCTTCTTTCTTGGTTATTTGAGAACCAAATCTCCAGAATCTGCCGAAGCCGCGCCCGCCGCCTCTTCTCCAGCCCATTCCGGCGCCGCAAGGGCCCATGCCCCAGCCGGTGCCGGGACCCGAACCTCCAGGACCTGTTCCGTCAAATCTTGGCATAATTTTATTTGAAATTTAAATTTTTTAATTAATACGACCTTTAATCACTCTCTATTATGAATATACACCCATAACCATGCCTTGTCAATACCCCAACTATCCCCAACCCAAAAACCGTCCCGCTTTAAGCGGAACGGTTTTTTGTTCTTTATCGGACTTCGGACGATTGATAATCTATCTGCCTAAAAATTCAAAGGCGTAGTAAACCAAAAATGCCGGCCAAACCAGGGCCTTCAAAAATCCAAGAACTCCGATCCAGAACGTTGCCGCATGACCAATAAAATAGACGGCCGCGCCGATAAATCCCAGGCCGTAAACCGCATGGGCTCCTCCGCGATGAATATCTCTCATATTTTTTATATTATTTCATTAATTATTAATTCTTATTCTATTCTACCAAAAAACCGCCTGATTGGCGATTTTTATCGGCTCCGCCTATGCGACGATGTTAGAGCCTGTTTTTCTTAATTTAAGTAAATGATGGAATTGCCAATATCTTTCTTTAGCTACGGCAGCATCGGAGTTAGTGGCTCTATGGATAGTCTGTAAGGAATAGATTGCTGCACCAATAGAATGAGTGGGAACATGTGCAGTTGCCACCGCTTGGCCTGCGGCATGGGCAGCAGAGCGAGCCGCATTATCTTCTTCTACCTCGCAAGCTGCAGCATGAGATGCAAGCGAAGCCCTGCGTATAACAGCCATACTAAACACCCCTGTATTTATCCATTTTTGGAGTATTTTGATAGCGTTTCGAGGACGATGGTCTTTTGGATATTTTTCCTCAAAATAAGGCAGGACACGCTCGGTACAATCAATTGCCCAGATGGCTAATGTTTTATGGTCAGTTTTTTTCACAATCTCTACAATTCTTTCGTCCTTATATTGTGTAAGTGAAAATTTAGATTTTTTCATTCATTAATTCTAACATAAAACCCCGCCATGCGAGGTTTTTATTCTCCACGAATTAAATTCGTTTGCTCCGCCTATGCGACGACGTTAGAACCTGTTTGGTGGGTTAATCTTAAAAAAAACTCATTACTTCAGAAGCCTATATCGTGAACCCGCTATTAACCCTATCCCCATCATCCAAATAGGGACAGCCCACATCTTATTCTCAAATTCTTCTTTCGTTGTTAAGAAAAATATCACTGCCATTGCTACTATTGCTATTCCAATCCAAAACATTGGTTTATTTTCTTTTTCCGCCTCTTGCCTCATATATCTCATCCTACTTTTTACTATATAAATTACGCCTACTGTAATAATGATGGCTAATACGACAATGGATATCGCTATGTAGGGCATATTTTTATTTATTTAATATCTTTCTCCTATTCTACCAAAAAACCGCCTCAATAATAAACCCTGTAATCAAGCCATAATCAAACGCCAAATCTATTTCTCTGATAATTTCTTTTAAAATTTGCTGAAAAAGCTCTTGACCTCTAAGCGCGTGGCTTCGCCGTTCGGTTCCAGCCCGAAGGCGGAAAAATCGTTCCAAGTATAGCCGACCCCCTCGGGTATGGCTTTCAGGTAGGCATCAAAAGATGCTTGAGCGAGCTTGACCTGATTCTGTTTAACGTAATCTGGTGGCGTCTGAAAATAGTCATACGCCCAGTATTCGCCAACCATCCATGGCACATTTTTTTCTTTGGCAAAACCGGCAAATGTTTGATAACTATCAAACTCTTTTTTATAAAATTCTATGGCCATTCGACCGGGCGGCGGGCCGACGTCAATGGCTGCAATATCCACGTTTTCCAAAGAGGCGTTTAAAACTTCTTTGTTCTCGCTTAAATATTTCAGTTCGGTTATTTTATTGATAATTTTACCGCTAAACTTTTCGCGCGCCGTGGCATTGGCGGTTGGAAAATAATCAATTAAGGCGCTCTTTGTTTCTGCGGCACCCCATCCCTGGTTTTTGAAAACAAGCTCGGGCTCGTTGTGGACGCTAAAATATTCTACCTTGTATTCCTCCAATTCTTTGCTTGTTTCTTTGATAAATTCCAAAAAGGGAATCTTAAATTTATCATAAGCATCAATTTTCTGTTCAGGAGCCGGTCCCGAAGCGTAACTTAGGGTAACCCAAACCGCCAAGTTTGCTTTTTTTATCTTTACGATGTCGTTGAATAAAACGGCCTTAGAGTAAGGCTCAATACGAAATTCGTTGTTTTGCTGTTCGGGGATAATTAATAATTGGACTGTATTAAAGCCTATTTCTTTCATTTCCCCAAGGTTTTCATCAGTAATACTGCCCTGACTGCCAGGACCTCCTCGTCCATACATCGCCGGCCCCTCATTGATCACCTTGATGATCAAAGGATAATTTCTTACCAGAGATGCTTTTTTTTCTTCGCCGGGCATGGTAAATTGTTGCGCCCCCGGTGGCATTCCTTTTTGTTCCCCTTCCGGCCAGCCCAGTTGAAAAAAGTTTTGATAAATATAAAATCCGGCGCCGACGAAAACAACCACAGCCACCAAAATGATAACGATTTTTTTATTCATATTTACTCAACCACCTCAAAAGAAAGCGGCGACAGTGCTTCTTCTATGTCCTCTGTATAAATATGGAGGTAATATTTTCCCAATTCTGTCGGCACCGAGATACAACAAAAACCAAAACTGCCCGGCTTCAGCATGGCCGGAGGCATGGCATCCTGGGTAGTAGTCGCTCCTTCTTTTTCAATCTTGGCCGTCAGCGACGACTTACCGACAAAATCTGCTTCTCCGCTCAGGGCTATCTGGTCATCTTTTTTAAATGTTGTAGCAAAACTTCCCTTCATCCCCGGCGTAAATTGAGTGCCTGCGGGAATTTTTTCCAAATAAATAGACCTAACGAGCGTATTTTTACCTTCAGGAGCATTCTCGTTGGTTAAACTCATTAATACCACAAGAATAACTGTTAGGGCGATTATCACCGATAAAACTATGATGATCTTTTTTTTCATATATTTGGTTCGACGTTTTAATTTTATATATTATTCTATTATACTTATATACTTAATCGTTGGTTGAATGATGTTATTTTATTCATTTATTCCTGGTTTTGTTTGTGCTTTAACATACGGCGCCAGGGCGGCATCCCAAAATTTATACATATTTCCATATTCATATTGGCAGCGTTCTGCCCGCTCTTGAGGCAAACCATATGTTCCCACAAAATAATTAAATCTTTCCGGATTGCTGCCGTAAACCCAGCATAGAATATTATAATAGCGCTGTTGATTTAAGGCATGTTCATCCCAAAAAGCATAACCCGGACCTATTTCGGAACTTGTGATATAAAAGTAGTTAGCTCCGGTAATCGCAACCTTTGGTCCGTCTTCGCCCAAACCTGTTAAAATTATGGAAGCCATCTGATCAGCCACATCTTCCTCGTTTCCAGAATAAGTTAAATTATAGATGTCTATCAGGCCATGTCCCAATTCATGATAAAGAATAAAAACAGTGGCGCCGTCTACGGCTTTGTCCAATTCTTCTTTTGTATTAACAATGTATGAAAAATTTTGAGTAAAACTTTCGAATAATTCATCACATAAAACTATTTCTTCTTTTTCTGTATCATACCAAGCATTAACAGTATCGCACTGCCGGATAATAATCGGAAAATCCTTCCGCAATATAAACACGCTGTTCAAAAAAATAACTAAATTTTCGAAGGCGTGGGAATTTTTAAGAAGTTCATTGTATTCAACGTATACGGAATTCTTCGCTTCACCATAGACAATTTTGAAATCCCCCGTATCTTCAAAGGCGAGTTTTCTGGACGAATTAAACTGGCCGCTTTGATCTTCAGTTCCTATGTAATAAAAAAGCCCGATTACAAGAATTACAACTGACAAAATAATGCCTTTCTTTTTACTCATATTGCTATATTTTACTGCGTCTGTAGGTAAACAACAAGAGTATAAAACCAAAAAACCGCCTGATTGGCGATTCTTACAAATACTCCGCATCGTGAACACTATTAAAACCAAGGTTGTGGAGTCCGGGGAGATCTATATGCCTGACTTAGGCAAATAAAAACCGCCTCTTTTAAAGAAGCTGTTTAAACAGAAAACAATCGAACTATTAATTAAACAATTTTACCAACCAACCGAATAAGCTGAATTTCCCTTCCTGAGCTTTTATGAAATTTTCTATCTTTATCTGTTCCTGTTCTAGCGTCTGTATCTGACTTTGAATTTCTGTCTTGTCTCCTTCATTTTGAACATTTTCCATTACCACATTCAGTTGCTCTAATCTGTTCTCAGTCTGAACCATCTCGCTTCTTAAAGATCCGAGGTTTTTATAGTCAGAACCGAAGAAGAATGTTTTAACCCTACTTCTTGTCTGAACTTTTTCCATTGCCTGGATTGTCGTGCTTGCTGATTGATTCTGCTGCTGGGCAATTGTCCTTACCTGTTCTCCTATTCCTCCTTCCCTATCAGCGACCTGTAAAAGACTTTGGACAAAACCTGCTACAACGCTACGATGCTGCTCGCTAGTAATTTGTCCTTGCTGACCTGCTGTTGATGTATTCTGTTCTTGATTCTGATTTTGACTTTGGGCTTGGTTACTTGTTTCCCCTTGAGCCTGATCACTATTTTGCACTTGGACTTGATTATCCTCGCCCTGATTAGCTGTTTGCGTTTGTTGTTGAATCTGGCTTCCCGTTCCAGAATCGCTATTTTGGCCTACAGCATAAACATTAACCGCAAAAGCAGAAACAATTACTAACATACTCGCTACTAAAAATTTGTTTTTCATATTTTTAAAATTATTTTATTATCATAAGACCTTTAATTTATTATACCAAAAAACCGCCTCAATAAAAGCAGTTTATCCACAGTATCAGCTCCGCGGGTAGGATCGAAAAGTTGCCCGAAGGCATTCGGACACCGCCTACTGGCGGTAAGGGGTTTTTAGGGATGTAGCTTTCACCACATCCAACAGAGCAAAACAAAATCCCCTTTCGGGGAATTTTGGTTTTGCTCCGCGGGTAGGATTCGAACCTACAACCTAGTGCTTACACTTATCCCCGTGTTTCCACGAAGTGTGGACTATATCATCACCCAATTTAAATTTAGGGTGTCTTGGTATCTAGTCTCTACGGCGTCCCAGCTAAAAGCATGGTTCCCACGGTATTACCCTGAATTTTTCGAGGGCTTCACCGTTATCCCAAGATTTTCATTCCGAAATTTCTTTCGGAAGCTGCGATTTTTCACAGGCACCCGCGCTACCATTGCGCCACCGCGGAATATTTTATGTTACGATCCTATTATATAGAAAATGAGGATTTTTTCAACCCTTTTTGCTTCTTACTGCGAGAAATATTGAATACTGACGATAATAAGAATAACGAAAGCCATCATGGCGGAAAATCTGTGGGGCAGTCCTTTTATGCCTACTTTTCCCAATATTTCCCGCGTAAAAGAATGGTCGTAATTCTTGTCGTCCGCTAACGACTGGCCTCTCAAAAGCTGGGTTAAAGTCGTTAAAATACAAACTATCCTGAATTTGCCCATCCAAGGCGTAATTAAAAGTCCCCAGATAATCTGGTGGGTGACGATAATCATGGTCAAATAAAAATGGAAGATTATTTTTTCCGGCCAGCGGCTGAGAGGAAAGAAAAATAAGCCCCACCAAGTAAGCACAATTGCCACGTGAACTAAAAAAATAATTTTAGCAAGAATGTTTCTCATAATATTTTTAGTAGCCCTTCAGCTTTTTAAGTCCTTTGTGCTCCCTGATTCTTTCTAGGGCTTTGGCTTCAATCTGGCGGATTCTCTCCCTGGTCACGCCGAACTCCTTGCCCACTTCTTCCAAAGTGTGGGTGATGCCGTCTTCCAAACCGAATCTCATGGCCAGTATCTTTTGTTCTCTCGGCGTCAAATCAATTAAAATTTCTTTCAATCTTTCCCGCAATAATTTCCGGGCCGCTTCCAAAGACGGCGGAGCGCTTTTTTCATCTTCAATAAACTCGGCCAGAACGGAATCTTCTTCGTCATCTCCTACCGGCGTTTCCAAGGATACGGTTTCCTGAGAGATTTTCATTATATGATGGACTTTTTCCACTTCAATTCCCATTTCTGCGGCAATTTCTTCCGGCAGGGGCTCCCGGCCCAAATCCTGCAGAAGTCGGCGCCTCACTTGCGTGTATTTGGAGATAGTTTCCACCATATGAACCGGAATCCTGATTGTCCTGGCCTGGTCAGCCAAAGCTCTCGTTATTGCCTGCCTGATCCACCAGGTAGCATAAGTTGAAAATTTATAGCCTCTTCTCCAGTCAAATTTTTCCACCGCTCTTCTCAAGCCGATATTCCCCTCCTGGATCAAATCAAGCAGGGTTAAATTGGGAGAACGGCCGACGTATCTTTTGGCAATGGAAACCACCAATCTTAGATTGGCTTTCATCAGTTTGTTATTTGCCTCCGTGTCGCCTTTTTCAATCCTTTTGGCCAATTCTTTTTCTTCGGCAGCGGTAACAAAAGAAATCTGGCCGATTTCTTTCAAATACATCTGAACCGGGTCAATGCGGACTTCCGCCTCACCGCCTTTTTTCTTGGGTTCTTCGTCTAAAATTAAAAATTCCCGGCTTTCTTTAATTTCAATTCCCTCTTTTTCCAGATCATCATAAAGCTTTTCCAAACCTTTAATGTCATTTTCAATGTTCGGGAAAGAATAAAGGATTTCAGAGTGAGTGATAAAACCCCTTTTCCTGCCCTTGGTTATTAATTCCTGGATTTTTTCCGGAAAAAAAACCTTTCGGGGCCGGCCGCAAACAAGACCCTTTTTCTTTTTGCGCCTTACTGTGTGACGCTTTAACGGGTGTTTTTTTATCCTATTTTTTAATTTTTTTCCAGTTTTTTTAACTCTCTTCTTCATATTCACAGATTTGTTAGTTCTGCAGATGTATCCTTAAATTCTTTGGTTAATTCGCCGGCTTTCTTTTCGTCTTTTTCATTTTCGGCAATTTTTATTTCTTTTTGAAGCTGGTCCAGTCTGTTTTTAA
>MHLY01000007.1:42816-68567 GCA_001821455.1 Candidatus Nealsonbacteria bacterium RBG_13_42_11 | reverse complement strand
TTGATTTCTCTCAGACAGTTATTAATTTCCGGAATAACGTCTTTTTCTTCCGTTTCATCAATTTCCGATTTCAAGGAAAGGTAATTGAAAAATTCCGAATCAATTTTTTCTTTTTTATCCAGTTTAATCAGAATTTCCTGAATTTCCGGCGCAAAGCAGGAAATTACTTTTTTATCCACCAATTCAATACTTTTAGGACTTTTCAGAATTAAGGCGGTTAAGCTTTCCTCCAGCAACTCCTTCCTGGATTTGGGCGGCAGGTTCTTTATTTCCTCTTCCTCTAATCCGTAAACTGCGGGGTATTCTTCCAGTTTAACCTTTTTTAACTCTTCTTCAATGTCATCTTCTTTCACGTTTAACTTCTTGGCAAGTTCTCCCACCCAGTGCGACTGCTCAATTTTATTCGGGATTTTTTTTATCACGGGCAGGAGGATTTTGGAAATTTCTTTTTTACCTTCAATAGTTTTTTTATCAAGTTTTGAGAAAGTGGTGTCAAAATAAAAATCCATAATGGATTTGTCTTCTGAGGTTATTTTCTCCCAAGCCGCCGGATTTTTGGAAATAACATCAGCCGGATCTTTTTCTTCGTAAAGAGCGATAATTCTGACGTTGAATCCCAAATTAATCGCCAAATCTATGCCCCGCTTTGTGGCCGAATCTCCGGCCACATCCATATCAAAGCCCAAAATCAAATTGTCCGAATATCTTTTCAAGATTTTCAATTGATAGGGCGTCAAAGCGGTGCCCGAAGTGGCCACCACATTAAAGACGCCTGCCTGATGGGACATAATGACGTCGGTGTAGCCTTCAACTAAAATGCATTTGTCTTTATGCCTGATTTCCACTTTGGCCTTGTCCAGGCCGTATAAAATCCGGCTTTTGTCGTATAAAAGAGTGTTGGGAGTATTGACGTATTTGGCGATTTCTTTTTTGTCCTTGTCTTTGAAAACCCGGCCGCCAAATCCGGCCACCTGAGAATTTAAATCAAAAATCGGAAAAATAATCCTGCCCCGGAACCGGTCGTAAAAAGAACCCCGTTCCGAAGTCAGGGCGATACCCGCTTTTTCCAGTTCTTCTTTCTGATAGCCCTGCGAATTCAAGAAATCGGATAATCCCTGCCAGACATCCGGCGCATAACCTATGCGCCATTTTTTAATTGATTCTTCGGAAATTCCCCTTCCCAAAAGATATTCTTTGGCGGTTTTCCCTACAGTGCTTTCCTGCAATTGCTTTTCAAAAAACATTGTCGCCAGTTCGCAGATTTCATACAATCTTTGCCTTTCGGTCTGATATTTTTTATACTCGGGCGTCTGCTTTTTTAATTCCACTCCGGCTTTCTGGGCCAAGATTTTCAGGGCATCACCGAATTCCACGCCTTCAATTTCTTTTACAAAGCCGAAAACGTCACCTCCTTTTCCACAATTACCAACTACAAAATTTGACGTCATGTAAGAATGGTCTCTTGCAACGGTTAAGTTAAAGACATCTCCCTTAAAGTTTCTTTTTTTAATTTCCCTAATTGGACACAACCAGTATAAAACTTTTTCTTTAGGATCTTGATAAAATTGAGAAAAATTTAAGATTTGATCCTCTTGCCAGCGTATAGTAAAAGCTGCTTTGTGATGAACATTCTTTTTGTCGATTTTTTCTTTCTCCACATAAAAGCCAGGTGATTTTTCTAATCTTAATAAAATGTCTCTTATTTGTTCGGCTAAAACTAAAGAAATTGTAGTGATAGATTTATATCTTCTATCTTTTTTACACTTTGCAATCTTGCCACTATAGCCATCGCCTTTATAAATTGCTTCTAAAATTATTCTTTGTTTTTCCGGAAGAAGATATTGAAATTCAAAAGGAATATGCTTATTTTCTGCATGCAACCCACACAAATTCTCAAAAATATTAGATAATTTAGAATTACAAGCAGTGATTTCTATTCCGGTTCTTAAGCCTTTTTTTCGTAAATAAATTCCAGCTTCAATCCCAAAAATTTCCTTTATTAAGTTTTTAATTTCTACGGCAAATTTCTTTTCGTGGTTTCCCAAACTAAATCTTATATACGCTCGGTGATTACTACCTTCGGCAATATAATATCCGATTAATTTTAAAAATTTTTCATCCGCCCTTACCTTAACGGGTATCTCAGAAATATTTGGGCCAAAATTGCTTATTTTACGAGTATAATATTTATCTAAATCAACAATTTCAATATTTTTAACCTCTTGATTAATCGGATAAAGCAGATAGTCGTTAAGCGAAAGTTGATTAGCGGGTAATTTTTCTATTTTATATTTTTTATAAAATGGGTTTTTGCATTTTTTACAATTCCATTGGCATATTCTCGTTTGTCTGCTTTTGTGGGGACAATTTTTTGTCTTTATCACATACACTTCATGCTCAGCGGTTAAAGAAACAATTTGATTTGATTTTCTGCTTTTAACGTCAATTATCTCTCCTTTGTAGGGTCTCCAGAGGGTTCGAATTACCGGCATAAATTTTCCTTTATGAGTCAAAACTTTCTGTCCCACTTGAATATCTTCTATATTATGGAATCCTTTTTCTGTTTTAATTAAAGATTTAGCCGGAAAACATCCGAAACAATGCCAGATTTGGCGCGCCGGCGAAACAAAAAAAGAAGGTTTTTTTTCGGAATGAAAAGGGCAAAGAGCGCGGTAATTCGCTCCAGTTTTGTGAAGTTTGATGTAATTGCCCAGAACTTCAATAATATCAAGCCGATTTTTTACTTCCTCAATGGGAGAAGAAATCATTTTTATTTAAAATTGAATTCTACGTTTTTTTCGCCCTTTAAAATCTTATCTGCCATTTCTATTTCTTCTGCTATGCCTGCTATTAAATCGTAATTTTTCGCCTCTTCAATAGATACCCATTTATAATCTACATTTTCTTCGTTTAATTTAACATCTCCCGATTTCCAATCGCAATAATAACTCAAAGTAACTACCGGAATTTTGTCCGGCCGGATAAAAGCGAGGTCTAAAAGATAATTTAATTTTCCCACTTCCAACCCTACCTCTTCTTTTATTTCTCTTTTCAGCGAATTTTCCAATGCGTAATACCAGGTATCGGCTGTGGTTTTAGGAGTGTCTATATAATCCGTTACTTCCAGTCCGCCGCCCGGCACCGTCCACTTATTAGGAAAAACTTTTTTATCCGGACTCCGCTGAACTATTAAATATTTGCCGTCTTTTACAATAATCGCTGTTGAAACAATGCGATGCAATTCTACATTCTGGTTTTCCATAATTACCTTTCGTTCCAATCTATGCCTTTTCTTTTAGCGGCCTTTTTGGTAAATCCCTGCGGATACCTTTTTTTAAGTTTTTCAACGTTTTCTCCCAAAACTTCGTTAAAATCCCATTCGAAAAAATTGCAAATCATTGCCGCATACCACAAAGTATCTCCCAGATTCTCCCTGATGCCGGCTTTCTGGTCGTTTTTGTGGGAAAAAGTTTTTTTAATGCAGCCCGCCAGATCGCCGGCTTCGCCGGCGATACCCAGTCCCCAAGTCATGATCTCTTTTTCTTTGTCCTTGAATTTCTGGGCCGTCTTTTTGCAAAGTTTCTGGTACTCCTTAAGGTTTTTTATTTTCATTTTTTATTCTTTAATTTCGCAGAATTTGCTTAAAACTTCTTTTGCTTTCTCAAGATTTTTATCTTCAACCAAAACGTAATTGGTTTCGTAGGTGGAAACGTTAAAAATGCTGATTCCGGCTTCAGCTAACGGCTTTGCCAAAGAAGCGATGACGCCCACTGAAGACAATTCAACATCTCCCTCCAGCTTGAACGCCCGCCAATCTTCCTCAAATAAAACGCCTCCCGGAATTTTTTCCTGAGGACAAACGATTGATAATTCATCAGACGTTCTCGTAATTGAACAGAAACTGATGTCTTTTGACCAATCGGGAATGGGAGTATTTTTATTAAGATGACAAATGCCCAACTTTTCGGGCAACACGGATAACGTAAATTTTGGTGTGTCCATATGTTTTTTCTTAAATTAATTATTATTTTTGCGCGCGGAAGGGGTGGGATTTGAACCCACGATACCGGTTAAGGTATACCTGCTCTCCAAGCAGGCGCACTAGACCACTATGCGACCCTTCCAAATAATTACACTCGCATTTCTTTTAATATTTTTATCCTCTCCTCTATCGGCGGATGGGTTAAAAATAAATTTGAAAATTTCTTTTCCTTAAAAGGATTGGAAATGTATAAATGGGCCGTGGCCGTGGTAGCAGCTTTCAGCGGCGTTTTATCGGCTGCGATTTTTTCCAAAGCCCGCGCCAAACCGTCGGGATACCTTGTTAAAAGAGCGCCGGTGGCGTCAGCTAAAAATTCTCTTTTTCTGGAAATCGCCATCTGAATCAGCATGGCGATTAGCGGCGATAAAATCGCCAAAGCTAAACCGACTAAAGCCAGAATCGCGCCTGCCTGTCCGCTTCCCCGACTGTCTCTTCTCCTAAAACCCAGCCAGTTTGCCCTGAAAAACCAATCGGAAATAATGGTGACAAAACCCACCAGAATAACCACCACTGTCATTAAAAGCATATCTTTATTTCCGATATGCGACAATTCATGGGCAATTACGCCTTCCAATTCCACCCGGTCCAATTTCTCCAGAAGACCCTGGGTTATGGCAATGACGGCATGGTTTTTATCCCGGCCCGTGGCGAAAGCGTTGGGCTGCATTTCGGGAATAATGTAGATTTTGGGCAAAGGCAGGCCGGCCGTAATGCAAAGATTTTCCACCAACCGATAAACTTCGGGATTATCTTTTTTTTCAATCGGTTTTGCCCGGGCCAGCGCCAAAACAATTTTATCTGAATGCCAAAAACTGACAAGATTCATTATTAAGCTGAAAATTACGGCGAAAACTAGAATCTCGGGATTCTGGAAAGTGCGGCTGAAAATCCAGCCTAAACCTATAATTAAAACAAAAAACAGGAACACTAAAATCCAGGTCTTTCTGACGTTAGATTCGGCTTGAGTATAAAGAGTCATTTAGAAACTGACTTTAGGAACTGCTTTTTCTCCTTCTTCCGTTTGGAAGAATTCCGCTTTTTTGAATCCGAAGCCGTTTGCCAAGATATTCGTCGGGAAGGTTTCTGTCTTGATGTTAAACTCCATAACGTTTCCGTTATAGAAACGTCTCGCTGCCTGGATTTTATCTTCGGTATCTCTTAAATCTCTCTGGAGTTCCAGAAAATTGGTTGAGGCCTTCAAATCGGGATAATTCTCCGCAACCGCAAAAAGAGATTTTAATGCGCCTGACAAAACGTTTTCCGTTTCGCCTTTTTCCTTCATGCCGGTGGCTCCCATTGCTCGGGCCCGGGCTTCAGTCACTTTTTCAAAAAGTCCCCGCTCGTGGCTGGCGTAACCTTTGACCGTCTCCACCAAATTGGGAATCAGATCGTACCTTCTTTTTAACTGGACATCAATATCCGACCACGCTTCTCTGACGCGGTTCCTTAGAGTAATCAAGCGGTTATAAGCAAGAATTATCCAAAGAACTATTACGGCAATAATAATCAGAATAATTTGGGTAAGATTCATATTTTTTAAAAATTAATATTTAACAGACCTTTAACTATCTTATAGTATAGAAAATTATTCCGCTTTTGGCAATCAAAAGCCCCGCTTTCGGCGGGGCTTTTCTAATACAATTTAAATTAGTATTCTTCTCCCATGGGCGGCATTCCGCCTTTTTCTTTCTTTTCTTCCGGCTTTTCAGCCACCACGGCTTCGGTTGTTAAAATCATTGAAGCGGCTGAAGCTGAATTTTCCAAAGCGCTTCTCACAACTTTTGTCGGGTCAACAATGCCTGATTGGATTAAATCTTCATATTTCATTGTTTCGGCGTTGAAACCGAAACCGGCTTCTCTTTTCTTTACTTCTTCAACAACCACCGCGCCGTCAATTCCGGCATTTTCGGAAATCTGCCTGATGGGCTTTTCCAAAGCTCTTTTTAAAATGTTCAAGCCGGTTTTTTCATCGCCTTCCAAATTGAGATTTTCCAAAACCGGAATCGTTCTTAAAAGCGCCACGCCGCCGCCCGGCAAAATACCTTCTTCAATTGCGGCTCGGGTGGCATTTAAAGCATCTTCTGTTTTCCTCTGTTTGGCTTTTTGTTCCACTTCGGTGGCGGCGCCGACTTTAATAACCGCGACTCCGCCTGATAATTTAGCCAACCTTTCCTGCAGTTTTTCCTTGTCAAAATCAGATTCGGTAATTTTCAATTCCGATTTGATTTGTTTTACCCTGGCTTCAATGTCTTCTTTCTTTCCCTTGCCTTCAATAATGGTTGTTTTCTCTTTTACGGAAACCACTTTTCTCGCCTGACCCAATTGGCTCAGGGTGGTATTTTCCAATTTAGAACCCGTTTCCTCGGAAATCAGCTGGGCACCGGTAACAGCGGCTATATCCTGCAGCATTTCTTTTTTTCTGTCGCCAAAACCGGGCGCTTTTATGGCCAAAGTATTAAACATGCCTCTTAATTTATTTACCAGTAAAGTTGCCAAGGCGTCTCCTTCTATTTCTTCGGCAATAATCACCAATTCTTTTTTCCCGGCCTGAACCACTTTTTCTAGAACAGGCACTATTTCAGCCAGGGCCGAGATTTTTTTATCAGTAATCAAAATATAAGGCTCTTCCAGAATCGCTTCCATCCTCTCGGTGTCGGTAATCATATAGGGAGAAACGTATCCCCTGTCAAACTGAAGCCCTTTGACAATTTCTTTTTCCAAGCCGAATTTTTTTGATTCTTCAACCGTAATGACTCCGTCTTTCCCGACTTCGGAAACTATTTCAGCAATTAAATTTCCTATCTCGGCGTCCTGCGCCGAGATTGTCGCTACCTGGCTGATTTCTTCTTTTTTTGAAATGGGCTTAGCCATTTTTTTCAATTCTTCCACCACTGCCTTAACGCCTTTTTCAATTCCCCGCCTCAAAGCCAAAGGGTTGGCGCCAGCCGCCACATTTTTAAGCCCTTCTGACGTGATGCTCTGGGCTAAAACTACGGCGGTGGTTGTTCCGTCGCCTGCGGTATCGTTGGTTTTTTCAGCCACTTCTTTTATAATTTCCGCTCCCAAGTTTTCAACTTTGTCTTCCAGTTCAATTTCTTTGGCAATTGTCACGCCGTCATCGCAGATTTCGGGCGCGCCAAATCCTTTGTCTAAAACAACAAATCTCCCTTTGGGGCCCAAAGTGACTTTAATGGCATCGGTAATTTTATCAATGCCTGATTTTATTTTTTTTCTGGCATTTTCGCCGAAAAGAATTTGTTTAGCCATGTTTATTCAAGAATCGCAAGGATGTCTTCTTCTTTAGCTATTAAATATTCTTTATCCCCGACTTTAATTTCAGTCGGGCCGTATTTGGTAAATAAAACTTTGTCTCCCGCTTTAACTTCCAAGGGAATAAAGTTTCCTGTTTTGTCTTTTTTGCCCGGTCCCACAGCCAAAACTTTGCCCTCTTCGGGACTTTCTTTTTCCGCAGTTTCGGGCAACAAAATTCCGGTTTTAGTTTTTTCCTCTTCTTTTATCGGTTCAATTAAAATATGGTTTGATATTGGTTTGATTTGCATTTGCGTACAGTTTAATTAATAGCAAATTTATTTAATACGTTAACATTTTAACAACTTCTTCAAATATTGTCCAGTATAACTTTTTTTGTTTTTAGCAATCTCTTTGGACGTTCCTTCCCCAACGATACTGCCCCCTTTGTCTCCGCCTTCAGGCCCTAAGTCCACTATCCAGTCGGCGTTGCGGATAACGTCGAGATTATGCTCCGTGACCAAAACCGTGTTTCCTTTTTCAACCAAACCCTTTAAAACGAAAATCAGTTTTTTAATGTCGTCGAAATGAAGGCCGGTTGTCGGCTCGTCCAGAATATACAATGTTTTTCCCGTTGCTTTTTTAGAAAGCTCGGTAGCCAACTTCACCCTTTGGGCTTCTCCGCCGGATAAAGAAGGAGCCGGCTGGCCTATCTGAACATATCCCAGACCGACTTCATTCAAGGTTTTCAATTTTTCATAGAGCCCGGGAATATTTTTGAAAAACTCTAAGGCTTCTTCCACCGTCATTTCCAGGGCTTGGGAAATGTTTTTTCCTTTATATTCAATGGATAAGGTTTCCTCGTTAAATCTTTTCCCTTTGCATTCCGAGCACTGCACGTAAATATCCGGCAAAAAGTACATTTCAATTTTCTTTACTCCCTGGCCTTCGCAGGCCTCGCATCTTCCGCCTTTCACGTTGAAACTGAAACGGCCCGGCTGATAATTCCTGGCTCTCGCTTCTTTGGTTTTGGTAAAGAGGTCCCGGATATAAGCAAAGGCGCCGGTATAGGTTGCGGGGTTGCTTCGCGGCGTCCGGCCGATCGGCGACTGGTCAACCAAAACAACTTTATTCAGAAACTCCGTGCCTAAAATAGCTTCGTGCTCGCCCGGATGTTCCTTAGCGTGATAAAACTTTTTCAGCAAAGAACGGGCCAGAATATCGTTCATTAAAGAACTCTTACCCGAGCCCGAAACTCCGGTAATGCAGGTGAATTTACCCAAAGGAATTTTTACGTCAATATTTTTTAAATTATGCTCTTTGGCTTTTTTAATTATCAAATAATTTTGTTTTTCCTCCGTAACTTTCGGATCTAAACGCTTCTTTGATTTTACTTTTTCAACTTCCACTTTCTTTCTCCCGGCCAGATAATCGCCGGTCAAAGTATGGCTTTTTAAAATTTGTTTCGGCGTTCCTTTAAAAATTATTTTTCCGCCGTGCTTTCCCGCGCCAGGTCCGACATCAATTATCCAGTCCGCCGCCCTGATCGTCTGAGGATCGTGTTCCACCACTACCACCGAGTTTCCCAAGTCTCTTAATTGCTTTAAGGTGTCAATTAATCTTTTCTGGTCTCTCGCATGCAGCCCGATTGAGGGTTCGTCTAATATGTATAAGACCCCGGAAAGTTTGGAACCAATCTGGGTGGCCAATCTTATTCTCTCTTCCTCGCCGCCGGAAAGAGTATCCGCCTTCCTGTCCAAACTCAAATAATCCAGACCGACATCAATCAAAAACTGAATCCGGTTGAGAATTTCTTTTATTATCGGCTGGCTGACTTTGGCTTCATTGGGTTTTAAATAATGATTTCTTGGTTTTAACAAAAATTCAAAAAATTCCTTTGCTTTATCAATCTGGATTTCCACTATTCTATCAATCGATTTTTCCGCTATTTTTATTGCCAGAACTTCGGGTTTCAGCCGTTTCCCGTGGCAAACCTCGCATTGCCTCTCTATCATATATTGTTCAATTTCCTCCCTGGTATAATCCGAATCGGTTTCATGGTATCTTCTTTCCAGATTGGGAATCACGCCTTCGTATTTGGTGTCTTGGGAATTCTTTTCTCCGTATAATATTAAATCAATAATTTTTTGGGATAATTCTTTTACAGGAACGTTCAAGGAAAACTGGTGCTTTTCAGCCAATTCCTGAAGCTGCAACCAAAAATATCCCTGCCGGCCGACTTTATGAGAAGCGTGCGCCCAGGGAAAAATGGCGCCTTCGGCTAAAGTTAAATTCGGGTTGGGAATTACCAGTTTCGGATCAACCTCTAGTTTTTCGCCTAATCCCTGGCAAGAAACACAGACGCCAAAGGGAGAATTGAAAGAAAATAATCTCGGTTCTATCTCGGGCAGAGAAATGCCGCATGCTTCGCAGGCAAAATGCTCGCTGAATGTCAGGTCGTTGAATTTTCGTCTTTTGGTTTTCAGGTTTTGATTTATTACGACAATTCCCTTCCCTAATTTTAGGGCGGTTTCCAAAGAATCCATTAATCTTGATTTGTCCAAATCTCTGTCCAGGATTAATCTGTCAACCACTACTTCAATATCGTGTTTTTTTGTTCTTACTAAATTTTTTTCCAGAGCTTCTTCTATCCGGTAAATTATTCCGTCAATCCTTACTCTGACAAACCCTCCTTTTTGAATTTCTTCCATAATTCCCTGGTGTTCTCCTTTCTTGCCGCGGATTACGGGACCTAAAATCGCGATTTCAGTTTTCTTGGGAAGTTTTAAAATCTGGCTTTTAATCTGGTTAATTGTCTGGCGAGAAATTAATTTTCCGCATTTCGGGCAGTGAGGCTGGCCGATTCTGGCAAACAAAAGACGGAGATAATCATAGATCTCCGTAATCGTTCCAACTGTGGAACGGGGGTTATGAGCCGCTTTTCTCTGGTCAATGGAAATAGCCGGAGAAATCCCTTCAATGGAATCGGCGTCGGGTTTGTCCATCACGCCTAAAAATTGGCGGGCGTAAGATGAAAGCGATTCCACGTATCTTCTCTGGCCTTCGGCGTATAAAGTATCAAAAGCCAAAGACGATTTTCCGGAACCTGAAATGCCGGTAATCACCACCAGTTTATTCTTCGGAATATCAACATCAATGTTTTTCAGATTATGAACTCGGGTCCCGCGAATTTTAATGTATTCTTCTTTCATAAAGGTAGTCTATTATACTCTAAAATTCAGAAGGGTTCAAGGGATAGATAATCTCTCTGTCAATAGCATATAAATAAGATTAAAATAGATGTAATGAGAAAATTTTTACCGTGGCTGGTTTTAATCATTGTCGCCGCTTTAGCCGGTTTTATTTGCCTAACTGAAATTCAGCGATTTACTGAATTCATAGAATATGAGATGACGCTTAATTTTTCTTCGCAACTGAATAAAGAAAAAATGATTAATGTAATCCTGGTTGGAGATATGATGCTTGATAGAGGTGTAGAATATATGATTGAAAAAGAGGGCGGCGGAGATTTTAAATTTCCTTTTTTGAAAATCGCGGATTACTTAAATGGGGCGGATATTGTTTTCGGAAATTTGGAGGGGCCGATTTCCGACCAGGGCGAGAAAGTTGGCAGCATTTACTCTTTTCGGGCCAAGCCGGAAGCGATTGAGGGTCTAACTTTTGCCGGCTTTAATCTGTTATCCTTGGCTAATAATCATATGTTTGATTATGGAAGGCGGGCTCTTGAGGACACTTTAAACAGATTAAAAGAAGCGGAAATCGATTACGTTGGCGCGGGTTTTAACGCCACGGAAACTTTCTCGGCTGTTATCAAGGAGGTAAAAGGAATTAGGGTTGCTTTTTTGGCTTATACGAATTTGGGTTCGGAAAACTGGCGGTCTTGGGGAGAAAACTCGGGTATGGCTTGGATTTCGGAAAACGATTTTGAAAAAATAGAAGAGGATATAAAATTAGCTAAACAAAATTCGGATATTCTGATTGTTTCTCTCCATGCCGGAGAAGAATATCAAAAAACGCCTAACCAGTTCCAAACAGATTTTTCTAAAATGGCAATTGATGCCGGCGCCGACATGGTAGTTGGCCATCACCCGCACGTAATTCAAGGAAGTGAAATCTACAATAATGGCTATATCTTTTACAGTTTGGGAAACTTTGTTTTTGACCAAAGTTTTTCCGAAGAAACTATGGAAGGCCAGATGGTTAAAATTTTAATCAAAGGTAAAAAAATTAAACAAGTAGTTCCAGTAAACATTAAAATTAATGAATATTTCCAACCCTGTCTTTCTGTTGACAAATTCTGAATTGAAACAATTGCTTGAAAAGTAAACTTGTGCTACTATTAATCAATGATGAGCTTACTTTGGAATTTAATCGGCGGAGTCTTTACCCTCTGGTTGGCTCAAAGATTCGTTCCCGGAGTGGAATTTACCGGCGAAATGAAATATTTGATTTTAGCCGGCTGTTTTCTTGGATTGATTAATTTTTTCATCAAGCCGATTTTAAAAATCATCACTCTGCCTTTAAGAATTCTGACTTTCGGCTTAATCGGCCTGGTAATCAATATGCTGATTATCTGGGCGGTTGATATTTTCTTCCCGGAATTGGTCATTCAGGGCATTGTCCCGCTTTTCTGGACGAGTCTTATTGTCTGGGGCGTAGGGTTTATTCTCGGGCTTTTGTAAAAAACCATGCTACAGCAATATTTACCTTTATTTCAAATTGTCATTTCCATTCTCTTGATCATTTTAATCATGCTTCAGCAAAGAGGAACTGCTTTAGGTTCGGCCTTCGGCCAAGAAGGCGGATTTTACGCCACCCGGCGGGGAATCCAAAAAAAATTATTTTGGGCCACAGTAGCCTGCGGAACGCTCTTTATTGTTTCCTCTTTGTTAAATCTTTTGTTTTAGATGTCTCTTTTCCCCTCTCAATGGCCTTCCGGGTCGCAATGGAGGCAATTTTTTAAAGTTTTAAGCAGGAAAGAAAAAAAGATTTTCTTCGTTTTTTTGTTTCTGGCCGTTTTCAGCCTTCTTTTGCTCTTCTTCACTTTTTATTTTAAACATACGGAAATCGTACCGGATGATGACGGAATTTACATTGAGGCCGTCATCGGTTCTCCCCGCTTTATTAATCCCTTATATGCCGCCACTTCCGACGTGGACCGCGACTTAACCGAATTAATTTATTCCGGCCTGATGAAATATGACGCTGCGGCAACGGAACTTAATAAAATTATTCCGGATTTGATAAAAGAATATAAAATTTCGGAGGACGGCAAGGTTTATGAGTTTTACCTGAAAGATAATCTTTTATGGTCGGACGGCGCGCCCCTGACAGCCGATGATGTTGTTTTTACGATTAAAACAATTCAAAATCCTTCTTTTAAAAGCCCGATCAGGGCCAGCTGGCTGGGAGTGGAAGTGGAAAAAATCTCTGATTCGGGCATTCGCTTTGAATTAAAAAATCCTTCCACTGTTTTTTTGGAAAACTGCACGCTGAAAATCCTGCCCCAGCACCTTTGGGAAAAAATTTCAACGGAAAACTTCCCGCTTTCCATTTATAATCTGAAGCCAATCGGTTCCGGCCCTTATAAGTTAAAGAGTTTTACGCAGGATAATCAGGGGAATATCAAATCGATGGATTTGGTTGTAAATAATAATTATGCGGGTTCCCGCCCCCATATTTCTAAAATCGTTCTCTATTTCGTTAATAGCGAGAGTGAAATAATTTCGGCTTCCAAATCCAGGGAGATTAAGGGTTTTTCGCTTAGTTCCCTTGAAAAAGCTGGAAACCTTAAAGATTTTTCAGAATACCGTCTTTCGCTCCCGAGGTATTTTGCCTTATTTTTTAACCCGGTGAAGTCGGAAATTTTCTCTGATGATAAAATCAGAGAAGCATTAAATTACGGCACCGATAAAGAAGAAATTGTCAGGGAGGTTTTGTCGGGCCAGGGTGAAATTATTGATTCTCCCCTTCTGCCTGGAATTTACGGATTTGAAAACCCGACAACGACCTATGGATTTGATTTGGAAAAAGCCAAACAACTTTTAACTGAGGCCGGATTTACAGAAAACGAAAACGGCGTCAGGGAAAAAGACGTTAAAAAAGAACCGGCTTTCCAGTTTAAAAGCGTTTTGACTGTCGGCTCCCAGGGCGCCGAAGTCCAGGAATTGCAGAAATGTCTGGCTAAAGACCCGGAAATTTATCCTGAAGGGGAAATAACCGGCTATTTCGGAGGCAAAACCAAGGAAGCGGTAATCAAATTTCAGGAAAAATACGCCGAAACTATTTTAAAACCGGCGGGCCTGGAAAAAGGAACGGGCGACGTTAAAAAATCAACCATGGCTAAATTGAACGAGTTGTGTGCGGCTCCTTCAGAAGAAACCTTAGCGCTCTCTTTTATCATCAGCACGGTAAACCAGCCGGTTTTAATCAAAGTTGCCGACATTTTAAAAAATCAGTGGAAAAAAATAGGGGTTAATCTGGAAATAAAAACTTCTGATATTTCAACTCTGGAAACAGAAGTAATAAAACCGAGGAATTATGAAATAATTTTATTCGGCGAAGTTTTAGGAGCCGTGCCCGACCCCTACCCCTTCTGGCACTCTTCTCAGGTAAAAGATCCGGGATTAAATCTGGCCGGTTATGAAAATAAGGATTGCGATAAACTGTTGGAAGAAGCGCGCGAAACCCAGGATTTGGAACTGGCGAAAAAAGATTTGGAAAAGTTCCAGGATATTCTGATTAAAGACGCGCCGGCGGTATTCCTCTACAGCCAGGATTATCTTTATTTTGTCTCAAATGAAATCAAGGGAATTGACGCCAAAATAATTACCGATCCTTCAAAAAGATTTTCTGGGATTGAGAATTGGTATATAAAAACCAAAAGAGCATGGAAGTAAAAACTCAATTAAAAAATGAGAAACCGGATATAAAACGTTCCTTAAAAGAATTAAGGAGTGTTCTTTATGACCAGGAATGGTATAAGAAGGCAAAAAATTTCATTGTTTATTACGTCTGGCGGGGAGTAAAAAAGGAAGGCGATTTAAGATACGATATAACGATAATCCCGCCAAAAATGCTGGGAAAAGAGTTCCCGAAAACCAAAGGACACAAACATTTAAATAATTTTCAGGAATTAATCACGGTTTTGGAAGGTCAGGCTTTTTATCTCTCCCAGTGGGGCAAAAAAAATAAAATCAATAAAATTCAGGTCGTAAAAGCCAGAAAAGGCGACTGGATTATTATGCCGGCGAATTGCGACCATCTGACCATCAATCCGGCGAAAAAAAGATTAGTTATGGCCAACTGGTTGTCAAAAAAATGTAAAAGCGATTATTCTCTTTTTGAAAAATATCAGGGCGCCGGATATTATTACACCAAGACGGGCTGGCTAAAAAACAGGAATTATGCTAAGATAACTAAACTGCGTTTTAAAAAACCTCTCAAATCTTCTCCGAAGAATTTGGATTTTCTAAAAAAATGATAAAAAAAGCGATTATCCCCATCGCCGGACTGGGCACAAGATTTTTGCCTTTAAGCAAGATTATTGCCAAGGAACTTTTTCCTTTGGTTGATAAGCCGGTTTTGCAGTACATTACCGAGGAATTGGTAAAGTCGGGAATAAAAGAAGTGGTTTTCGTCAACCGGCCGGAGAAGAAAATGGTTTTGAATTATTTCAAGAAATATCTTACTAAAATCCCGGAGGTTGAAGAAATTTTAAAGTTAAGAAAGAAAAACGCCCTTTTAAGCGAACTGCGGGGATTGGAGGAAATTTCAAAAAAGATTTCTTTTTCTCAGGTAATCCAAAAAAAACCCCTGGGAGACGGCGATGCCATATTAAGGGCGGGGAAATTATTAAACAAAAATCCTTGCGCCGTTCTGTGGGCCGATGATGTGGTGGAGGGAAAAACCCCCTGCATTCTTCAGTTAATCAGGGCGTTTGAAAAATATAAAAAACCGATAGTCGGCCTCTACCGGGTTCCTAAAGAAAGTTTTCAGTTTTACGGAATGGCCGGCGTCAAAAAGATAAAAGGCCGGGTCTATAAAATTGAAAAGATTGTAGAAAAACCAAAAACCTTAAAAGACGCTCCTTCTAATTTGGCGATTATCGGAAGATTAATTCTTACACCGCAGGTCTTTGAATGGCTTAAAAAAGCGCCCCTCAACAAAAAACGGGAACTGATAACCAGCGAGGTTTTGGCTGAGAAAATAAAAGAAGGGGAAGAAGTCCTGGGTTACGAGTTTGAAGGCAAGTGGCTGGAGTGCGGAAATAAATTGGCTTATCTGAAATCAAATTTTTATCTTTCTTTAAAACATCCTAAATTCGGCAGGGAATTAAGAAAATTCCTTGCGGGCATGGCGGAATGGCAGACGCACTAGGTTCAGGACCTAGTGAGAGCAATCTCGTGGAGGTTCAACTCCTCCTGCCCGCACATGAAAACAATATCACATAATTTAAAAATAATTCCTTTGGGAGGACTGGGAGAAGTGGGAAGAAATATGACGCTTCTTGAATATGAAGGGAAGATTTTGATTTTGGATATGGGGTTCAGGATGCCTGAAGAAGGCATGCCGGGCGTAGATTACATAGTTCCGAATACCAGTTATCTGAAAGGAAAAGAAAATAATATTTTAGGCGTTGTTTTTACGCACGGCCACTATGACCATATCGGCGCTATCCCCTATTTAATTAAAAAAATCTGGAGGCCCGATTTGCAATTTTTCGCCTCTCCCCTGACTAAGGGAATAATTTTAAAAAGAGAGGACGAATTTCCGAATCTGCCGCATTTAAAGGTTAATGAAGTAAGAAACGGCTCAAAAATCAAATTGGGCGTTTTTCAGGTTGAGTTTTTCAGGCAAAACCACAACATCCCTGACAACTTGGGGCTGTTTATCAGAACCCCGATAGGCAATATCATTGATACTTCCGATTTTAAGTTTGACCCGAATCCGGTAAACGATTTGCCGACTGATTTCCAGAAACTCAGGGCTTTTGGCAGAGAAGGCGTGTTATTGCTGATGTCAGATTCTACGGGAGCTGAAGAAGAAAACCATTCTCTTTCTGAAAAAACAATTGAGGAAAATCTGGAAGAAATTTTCAAACGTTCCTCGGGCAGAATCATTGCCGCCACCTTCGCCTCTTTGATTAACAGAATTCAGCAGATCATTTCTTTGTCTGAAAAATACGGGAGACACGTGGCCATGGAAGGATATTCGATGAAAAGTAATGTTGAAATTTGCAGGATTTTGGGATACATCAAATCAAAAAGGGGAACGATTATTTCAACCAAAGAAACTCACAAATATCCTGATTCAAAAATCACCATCTTGTGCACCGGCGCTCAGGGCGAGGCCGACGCGGCCCTGATGCGGATTGCCCAGAAAGACCACAGGTTTTTGCGCCTCAGAAAGGGAGATTCCGTTATTCTTTCCTCTTCGGTTATCCCCGGCAACGAAAGAACGGTTCAAATTCTTAAAGATAATATTTTGCGCCAGGGAGTAAAAGTTTTCCATTATAAGATGATGGATATCCATGCCGGAGGCCACGCTCAGCAGGAAGAACTGATTGAAATGATAAAAATGATCAGGCCCAAATTCTTTTTGCCGATTCACGGCCAGTATTCCATGCTGGTAAGCCATGCCCAATTGGCCCTGGAAGCGGGCGTGCCCGAGAAAAATGTCATTGTGGCTGAAAACGGCCAGATTATCAACTTGAACCAAAAAAGGATTTTAATTGAAAAAGGCGAAGCGCCGTCAAGCTACGTCATGGTGGACGGCCTGGGAATCGGGGACGTCGGAGAAATAGTTTTAAGAGACCGGCATATGCTGGCCAAGGACGGCATGTTTGTCATTGTCGCCATAGTGGATAAACAAACTGGCAAGGTAAGAGGCTCTCCTGATATAATATCAAGAGGCTTTGTTTATTTGAGAGAATCCAAGGATTTACTGAAAGAAACCAGAAAAAAAGTAATCGGAATTATTAATGAAATAACGACGGAGGGCGGAGCGGTAAACTGGACCTATGTCAAAGACGAATTAAGAAACCGGGTTGGCGAATTCCTCTTCCAAAAAACAAGAAGAAGACCCATGGTGCTGCCGGTCGTTATCGAAGTATAAAAATATGAAAATATTTAGCGGTATCAGGCCTACGGGCGAACTGCATATCGGAAATTATTTGGGAGCCATAAAACAATGGATTGAGCTTCAGGAAAAAAATGAGTGTATTTTTTGCATTGTTGATTTGCACGCCGTAACCACTCCGTATAAATCAGGTGAACTGCAGAAAAACATTCTGGAACTGGCCGTGGCTTATCTGGCCGCCGGCTTAAAACCGGAAAAATGCGTCTTTTTTATCCAATCGGAAGTTAAAGAACATGCTGAACTTGCCTGGCTTTTGGGAACTTTTACCCCCCTAGGAGAACTTTACCGCATGACCCAGTTTAAGGAAAAATCCAAAAAACATCCCGAATATATTAACGCCGGACTTTTAAACTATCCCCTTTTGATGGCGGCTGATATTCTGCTTTATCAAACCGAAGCGGTTCCGGTGGGCCTGGATCAGCAGCAGCACGTGGAATTGACCCGGGAAGTCGCGAGGCGCTTCAATAAAAAATTCGGTAAAGTTTTTGTGGAGCCGAAATCTCTGTTACCCAATGTGGGAGAAAAAATAATGTCTCTCCAGAATCCCAAGAAAAAAATGTCAAAAACCGACCATCCCCAGGGATGCATCGGCTTGTTTGATACGCCGGAAGAAATAAAAAAGAAAATAATGTCGGCTGTCACCGACACGGGAAAACAAATAAGATATGACGAGAAGAAAAAACCGGGCATCTCCAATTTACTGACTATTTACTCTCTGTTTTCGGAAAAAACAATCAAAGAAATTGAAAAGAAATTTGAAGGAAAGGGGTATGCCGAATTCAAAAAATCCCTGGCTAATTTGTTAATTGATTCTCTGGCGCCTTTCCAAAGAAAAAAACAAGAGTTCCTCTCGCGGGAAGTTTATATTAAAGAGATTTTAGAACAGGGCAAAAGAAAGGCCCAGATTCTGGCTCAGACCACCATGCAGGAAGTCAAAAAAAAGATGGGTTTAAGTTAATAAATCAACTCCGCTGTCGTTTAAATACTTACAGCCTTCGCTTTCCAAGAGGTCAAAAACCTCTTTTTGTTTTTCCGAAAGAAGTTTATTACTGGTTGCTTCGGCGGTAAAACGCAGCACCGGATCGTTGGCCGATGGCCTTAGGTTGAAATTCCAATCGGGATACCGCACTGTCAGGGTGTCAAAATCAGAAATATCAGCATCGGAATACTTTTCCCTGACTTTATCCAAAATTTTATCCATGACATTTATTGCTTGAGGGCTTAAATCATCTGTTTCGGAAAACCCCGGTAAAATAAAATTATATTCGCCGCTTACGGGAAAGTTCCGGCGTCCGTCTTCGGTCAGTTCCCCCAAAGTTTTACCGCTTTCTGATATTATCTGAAGAATCTGCAAGAACGCTATTAAACTGTTTTCCACCATATACCTTCCGAAGTTATAGTAAATATGGCCGGAACATTCTCCGCCAAAGATGGCATTTTCTTTTATCATCCGGTTCTTAAAAAAGGTGTGCCCTACCAATTCCATTTTGGGAAGACCGCCGGCCTTAATAATTTTCTCTTTAATATAGCGGCTGGCGCGGACATCATGTAAAACCACCCTTCCCGGATTTTCTTTGCATAATTTTTCTGCGATTAAAGCATTAATATAAACTCCGAAAATATAATCCCCGTTTTCATCAATAAAAAATATCCTGTCGGCATCGCCGTCAAACGCCACGCCCAAGTCGGCTTTTAACTCTTTCACTTTCTCTGCTAGTTGCTGTCGGTTTTCTTTTAAAAGGGGGTTGGGCTGATGGCCGGGATAACGACCGTCCAGAGCCCAATTAAGTTTAACAAACTTTATTTGGGGCAATTTTTTTTCTAAATTATCAATTTCCAAAGAGCCTACGGCATTGGAAGCATCAACCACAACTTTCAAAGGTTTAATTTTCTTAACGGCAACGAACTTTAAGGCCTGATTTATAAAATCCTTCCAGACGTTTTTTTCTGAAATTTTTCCCTTTCTTTCTGATTTTACTTCTTCGTAGAGCAGAAAATCTTCTTTTAACTTCTCCATTCCAAAACCTTTTCCAAAAGGACTGGCTTTGGGTCCTAAGATTTTTATACCGCTCAAATGACCGGCGGAATGAGAGGCCGTAACCTCCAAACCCATATCATATTTATAATTGCCTGCGGAAAAATAAACCACGTCGGTACCGGCCAGGCCAATATCAATCACATCAGCTCCCTGGTCAATAATTCCTTTAATTAGGGCCTGGTGGATTTTAGGCGTTGCCAAACTGATATCGCGGCCGATAACCGCATTTTTAGCATGAAAAGTCCGCACCAAGAGTCGGGCGATTTTATAACAGATTTCATCATTAATGTCCCTCGGGTATTCTCCCCTTATGTCGTAAGCACGGAAAATTTCCATAATTTTAGCGGGTTGATTTTCGCACAATTATAGTATATCATAAATTTTATGAGTTTCTCGGTTGGAATAGTCGGATTACCGAACGTCGGTAAATCCACTTTATTTAAGGCTCTCACTAAAATTAAGGTTGATATTCAACCCTACCCTTTTACTACCATCCATCCTAATGTGGGGGTGATTGCCGTTCCAGATGAAAGATTGATAAAGATTGCCGAGGTTATTAGGCCCGAAAAAATTACCCCCACCATCATTGAATTCGTTGATATAGCGGGATTGGTAAAAGGCGCCCACAAAGGCGAGGGTTTGGGAAACCAATTTTTGGCCGAAATCAGGAACTGCAATGCGATTTTGGAAATAGTGAGAGTTTTTAGCGATCCGAACGTTGAGAATGTAACGGGAAAAATTGATCCGGAAAGCGATATGGAAACCATAAAAACCGAGTTGGGACTGAAAGATCTGGAGAGCAAGGAAAAAGAAAATCTTTTAAGCGAAAAACCGGTTATCTATCTTTTAAATACCAACGGCAAAAGCGAATACGGAACTCCGAAAACGAAGCATTTGGTGCTGAATTTGAAAGACGAGTTGGAAATTTCCGAATTGTCGGATCCGGAGAAAAAAGAACTGGGTATGGAATCTCATCTTGACCAACTTATTCTTGCCTGCTACAATATTCTTGACCTTATTACGTTTTATACAATAACGGGCGGGAAAGAAACGAGAGCCTGGACGCTGAAAAAGGGAGGCAGCGCCCCCGAGGCGGGCGGCGTTGTCCATTCCGATTTCAAAGAAAAATTTATCAGGGCCGAAGTAATCCCCTGGCAAAAATTAATTGAGGCCAAGGGCTGGAAAGAGGCCCGGGAACTAGGCTGGTTAAAAATCGCCGGCCACGATTACCTAGTCCAGGACGGCGACGTCATAGAATTTAAAATTTAAATGAAACATTACGAATTAACATATTTAATAACGCCTGAATTATCCGAAGAAACAGTTTCAGCCTTTCAAGAAAAGGTGATTGTTTTAATTAAAGAAGAAGGGGGAAGTTTGGAAGAAGTGAAAACGCCTTTGATTAAAAAATTGGCTTATTCATTAAAAAAACCTAATTTGCCCAAAAAGTATGATGAGGCGTATCTGGCAGTTTTAAACTTTCAATTAAGCCCGGAAAAAGTAGCGGATTTAGAAAAAAAACTGAAAGCTGAAAACCAGATTCTCCGCTATCTGCTGTTAACCAAACGTCCGGTTAAAAAACTTGAATATGCGCCGAGAAGAATGCCCCTCAAGTCATTAGTGGAAAAACCCAAAGTTGTTCCGGAAGAGAAAAAGGTCGAATTAAAAGAAATTGAGAAAAAATTAGAAGAAATTCTTAATGAACCTCAATAAAGCGTTTTTAATCGGCCGCTTAACGCGCGACCCGGAAACAAAAGCCCTGCCTTCGGGCCAATCGGTAACAAATTTCGGTCTGGCAACCAGCCGTTTTTTCACTGATAAAACGGGCCAGAAACAACAGCAAGCGGATTTTCACAACATCGTCCTTTTCGGAAAACTGGCCGACATCGCTTCTCAATATCTGACCAAGGGCTCCTTGGTTTTAATTGAAGGAAGAATCCAAACAAGAACCTGGAAAGATTCTTCGGGAAACTCAAGGTCCAGGACGGAAATCGTCGGAGAAAGAATCCAATTAGGTCCCAAATCGGCTGGTAAAGTAATGCCCGCCCAAAAGGAGCCCGGAGTCGCCCAAGAAGATATCCCTGTTATTGAAGAAGAAATAGACGTAAAAGATATTCCATTTTAACTTATGCCTTGCTTTTTTTGCCAAAGAAACGTCAAAGAAATTGATTTTAAAGAAGCGCAACTTTTGCGCAATTTTATTTCGAGTTCGGGAAAAATTAAAGCAAAAAAAAGAACTGGAGTTTGTTCCAGTCACCAGAGAAAATTAACGAAAGCCATTGAAAGAGCAAGGTTTTTAGCCATCCTCTCTCCTTCCGGCAAATAAAGCGTCTCTGATTTTCTTTGTAATTTCAGGGTTTTGTTTTAAAAACTCCCGGCTGGCCTCAAGGCCCTGGCCGAGCTGCGTTTCTTCAAACTGAAGCCAAGAACCGGCTTTTTTTATTACTTCTGATTTTACGCCCAGGTTTAAAATGTCTCCGACATAGGAAATGCCTTCGTTATAATAAATATCGAATTCAGTGGTTTTGAAAGGCGGAGCAACTTTATTTTTTACTATTTTTGCTTTGATTCTTGAGCCTATAATTTCATCCCTCTGTTTTATCTGGGCGATTCTTCTTAAATCAATTCTTACTGAGGCGTAAAATTTTAGCGCCAGGCCCCCTGACGTTGTTTCCGGATTTCCAAAAAAAACTCCGATTTTCATTCTGGTCTGATTAATAAATATAAGTACGGTTTTAGTTTTAGAAATAATTCCGGAAAGTTTTCTCAGGGCCTGCGACATTAATCTGGCCTGAAGTCCAATCTGGAACTCTCCCATTTCTCCGGCAATTTCTGCCTGAGGAACCAGGGCGGCTACCGAATCAACAACAATTATATCAACATCGCCTGACTTAACCAGCATCTCAACAATTTGAAGAGCCTGTTCCCCGGAATCGGGCTGGGAAATTAAAAGATCGTCAGTTTTTACTCCAATTTTTCCCGCATAGTCGGGGTCCAAAGCGTGCTCGGCATCAATAAAAGCGCCTACTCCGCCTTGTTTTTGGGCTTCGGCTAAAATATGAAGCGCTAAGGTTGTTTTCCCGCTTGATTCAGAACCGAAAATTTCAATTACCCGACCACGCGGAACTCCTCCCACGCCCAAAGCCAAATCAAGAGATATGGAACCTGTAGGAATCACATCAACATCAACCGCTCTCACTTCTTTCAGTTTCATAATCGCTCCTTCGCCAAATCTTTGTTTTATTTCAGCCACCGCATCTTGAAGTTCGTTTGATTTTTCGTTTTCTTCTTTCTTTTTAACCATGTATTTTTATTTTAACACTGTTTAAACTTTTTGCCACTCATCTTTTTCCCCATTATTGCCAGGATTGTTGGTGTCGGTCTTAAAATAAACCTCTCGGGGTTTAGCCCCATCGGCCGGACCGACTATCCCCTGTTCTTCAAGCATATCCAGAAGCCGGGCTGCTCGGGCGTAACCAATTCTTAATCTTCTTTGCAAATAAGAGGCTGATGCTTTTTTAGCTTCCAGAACCGTTCTTTTTGCTTCTTCATACAGCAGATCTTCTCCGGCTAAAAAATCTTCAAATCCGGGAGATTCGTTTTCCAAAGTTTTTTCAAGCTCTTCGGCTAAATGATTTTCTAGAATTCCTTCTTCTATTTGAGGCGCAGGATTCTCGGATTTTATGTAATCCACCACTTTTCTTATTTCTTTTTCCGAAACATAGGCGCCCTGGACTCTTTTTGGTTTGGCCACTTCGGCTGAAACAAACAGCATATCGCCCAAGCCCAGCAATTTCTCGGCGCCCGCCATGTCTAAAACCGTTCTGGAATCAACCTGAGAAGCAACCTGAAAAGTAACACGGGAAGTAACGTTAGCTTTGATTAAGCCGGTAATTACCTCCACTGAAGGCCTCTGGGTTGCTAATACCAAATGAATGCCGACGGCTCTTGACATCTGCGCCAATCGGACAACTCCGGCTTCCATTTCTCTTCCTTTAGCTGCCATCAAGTCCGCCAGTTCATCAACGATCAAAACAATATAAGGCAGGGTTTCGCCCCCTTCTTTTGAAACTTTCGCATTGTAACTGTTAATATCGCGGGAACCGTTTCCTGACAAAACATCAAATCTTCTTTCCATTTCAGAAGTCAGCCATTTTAAGGAATTGACCGACCTCTGGGCGTCAAAAATGACCGGAGTCAAAAGATGAGGCAGTTCGTGATAGGCGGAAAATTCCACTCTTTTCGGGTCAATCAGAATAAATCTTAAAATTGCAGGCGAGTTCTGATAAAGTAAGGACGCTATTAAACTGTTTAAGAATATGGTTTTCCCCGTTCCGGTGGAACCGGCCACCAATAAATGGGGCATACGGGCCAGGTCGGCGTAACAAGGAGCGCCGGAAACGTCTCTCCCTAGAACAATGGTTAAGGTAGAGGCTGAATTTTGAAAAACGGGGTTGGAAATCAATTCTCTCAATCTGACTTTGCATCTTTCTTTATTCGGCACTTCAATACCGACTAAGGGTTTTCCGGGAATGGGCGCCTCAATCCTAATCGGATGACTTGCCAAAGCTAAAGAGAGATTGTTGTTTAAACCGGTAATTTTTGAAAGTTTAATTCCGTCAGCCGGCTTTAAGGCATATTGAGTAACAGTAGGACCGATGTTTATTTCCGACATTTCCACCCCTAAGCCGAAGTTTTCCAGGGTTTTTTTGATAATGGCGGAATTAGTTATTGTGTCGCCGGCAGTGGGCTTGCCCTTATCCGCTTCCAACAACTCTATGGGCGGAAACTGGTAGGCGCCCGATATGGCTTTTATCGGCTGAGAGATTGGTTTTTCTTTTAATTCCAAAATGGATTCCTCCAGTTTAGATGAAGTTTCTCTTATTTTCGGTTCTACTTCTTTAATTTTAAATTGGGGCGCAAAAATTTTTTCAATCAAAGACGGTCTTTTTTCTTCCTTGGAGGAAACGATCTTTTCTGATCTTTCGCCTTTTTCAGCTTTTTTAATTTTCGGCCCTGAAATCAAATGCCAAAAAACCAATCCGCCGATTAAAATTATCGCTCCGAAAATAATTTCACTTACTAAAACGCCGAAAAGCTTCAAAAAGGGAAAGCTAAAAATATATCCTATTAAGCCCCCGTTTTTTTCGCCTCTGTCTAAAATTTCCAAAATTCCGGCAACGCCTATAATTAAAATTAAAATGCCCAGAATTGCCGGGCCTAAAAACTTATCGTATCTGGTTTTAAAAAAAACCAGTCCTCCCAAAACGAAAATAAGAGGAATGATAAAAACCGCTTTGCCAATTAAAAAGGTAAGGCCTTCCATAATTGTCTTACCTGCTACGCCGGCTAAGTCAAAGAAACTTAGGGCGACAATCGCGGCCAGAATTAAAATCAATACTCCCCAAATCCATTTTTTGGTTTCCTCGGGCAAGGCAAACATATTTGGTTTGCCAATTTTTCCCTTATTCTTTTTTTGGTTTTTTTTGTGATTCTTTGCCATTCTTCCTTCTGGTCACTGATTTTTCTTTAATCTCTGATTTCTCCTTAATCTCTGATTTCTTTTTAATCTCTGGTTTCTCCATTTTACCACTTTCTTTCCGTTTAAAACCAGTGCCGGCCGGAATCAGCTTCCCAATTATTACGTTTTCTTTCAGTCCCCGCAGTTTATCTTCCCTACCTTCCAAAGCGGCTTTAATTAAAACTCTTGAAGTTTCCTGAAAAGAGGCGGCGGACAGAAAACTGTCGGTTGTTAAGGCAACTCTTGAAACCCCCAATAAAATCGGGATGCCTTTCGGCTGATCCTTTTTTTCTTTTTTAAGCCGGGCGTTTTCTTCCAAAAATATCGCTCTTTCAACGATTTCGCCGATGGAAAACACGGAATCGCCGGGTTCTTTTATTTTTAACCTGGAAAACATCTGGCGGCAGATTATTTCAATGTGTTTATCGTTAATCAGCGCTCCTTGGGAAACGTAAATTTTTTGGATTTCCCTGATGACATAATTCTGGGTTTCTTCTTTTCCGGCCAGTTTAAATAATTCTTTTAATTCCAAACTCCCTTCGCAGAGCTGCTGGCCTTTTTTAACGATTTGGCCGGCTTCCACCCAAATGGCCGTTTTGGGAGGAATCAGATATTCAACAACGCCTAATTTTTCCTTCTTATTTTTAATTTTCGGTTTATCTGTTAGGGCTTTGGGCTTGATTCTTATCACCCTGTCTTGGGTTATTTCCAAAACTTTGCCGTCAACTTCTGAAATTTGG
>MHLY01000007.1:42453-42777 GCA_001821455.1 Candidatus Nealsonbacteria bacterium RBG_13_42_11 | reverse complement strand
ACTCGAGGTAAACCCATAGTGATATCTCCTCCGCCGGCCACTCCACCCGTGTGGAAAGTTCTCATGGTCAGCTGCGTGCCGGGCTCCCCGATAGCCTGGGCCGCCACAATTCCTACCGCTTCCCCGATGTTGATTAATTGATTGGAACCTAAATCCCAACCATAACATTTCTGGCAGACTCCCCTAACCGATTTACAGCTTAAAGGACCCCTGACCCTGACCTCGGCAATATTGGCGGTGATTATTTTTTCTGATTTTTCCCAATCAATAATGTCGCCGGCTTTGCAAATTCCTTTTATGGGATCCATAATAACTCTTCCTAAA
>MHLY01000007.1:42117-42419 GCA_001821455.1 Candidatus Nealsonbacteria bacterium RBG_13_42_11 | reverse complement strand
CAGATTTTCTGGAAATTATGAAACCTTCATCGTCTTGGCAGTCTTCTTCGGTAATTATTATCTCATGAGCCACATCAACCAAGCGACGCGTCAGGTAACCGGCCGTGGAAGTTCTTAAAGCCGTGTCGGCGGTTCCCTTTCTGGCGCCGTGAGTAGAAATAAAGTATTCCAAAACATCAAATCCCTCTTTGAAGGAACTTTTTACCGGCAGTTCAATAATTTGGCCCGCCGGATTAATCACCAGGCCTTTCATTCCCGCCATTTGAACCGGCTGACCCCAGGAACCCCGGGAGCCCGAATCA
>MHLY01000007.1:25634-42094 GCA_001821455.1 Candidatus Nealsonbacteria bacterium RBG_13_42_11 | reverse complement strand
TTTGGAAAGCGTTTTGGGCACCAAAATTTCAATTTCTGTTTTTACCCGGCTCCAAATCTCAATTATTTTAAGGCCTTTTTCTTCCCGGGATAACAGACCTTTTTTGAACTGCTCTTCCACTTTTTCCACTTCTTTTTCCGCCTCATTTATAATTTTTCCTTTTTCCGGAGGAACGGTTAAATCGTCCATGCCCCAGGTAATGCCTGACCAGGTTGAGTATTCAAAACCCAATTCTTTTATCTTATCCAAAATCTCGTGGGCTTTCTCGGCGTCATATTCATTGATAATCGTCCGGCTTATTTTTTCCAAATCCTTTACTTTTATATGTTGGTTCTGGAAAGGAAAATCGGGCGCCAGACACTCGTTAAAAAGTATTCGGCCCACGCTGGTGTCATCTATTTTCGGATTAAGAATATTGATTTTCGCCCTTAAATCAATCTGTTTAAATTCATAACTCAAAAGGGCGTCTTCCGGGTTTAAAAATGTCCTTCCTTCGCCCAAAGCATTTTCCTCTAATTTCGTCAGGAAATAGCAGCCCAAACTGATATCCTGATAAAGGGTAATAATAGGGACACCTGTTGCGGGCTTCAAAAGATTGAGGGAAGACAGCATAATTTCTCTGGCTTCTTTTTGGGCCAGATCCGAAAGAGGAACATGAACCGCCATTTGGTCTCCATCAAAGTCAGCATTGAACGCCCGGCAAACCATGGGATGAATTTTTATCGCTTCTCCTTCAATTAATACCGGATGGAAAGCCTGGATTCCCAATCGATGGAGAGTGGGTGCGCGGTTTAAAAGCACCACTTTATTTTTTACAACTTCTTCCAAATTTTCCCAAACTTCATCAGTTTCTTCTTCAATTAAACGGGAAGCGCCCCGGACATTGTAGGCCAGTTCTTTATCTAAAAGTTTTTTAATAACAAAAGGTTTGAAAAGTTCCAGAGCCATTTTCTTGGGAATGCCGACTTCGTCAATTTTCAATTCGGGCCCCACGACAATTACGGACCGGCCTGAGTAATCCACTCTTTTCCCCAAAAGATTTTGTCTGAACCTGCCCTGTTTTCCTTTCAGCATATCGGCCAAAGACTTTAACAATCTTTTGCCGCCGGTAGTGGCCATAGTCATAGTTCCTTTTCTCATGCCGTTATCAATCAAAGCGTCAACGGCTTCCTGAAGCATTCTTTTTTCGTTTCTGACGATAACGTCCGGCGCTCCGATCTCCAAAAGATATTTCAACCTGTTATTTCTGTTGATGACTCTTCGGTAAAGGTCGTTCAAGTCGGAGGAAGCATATCTGCCGCCGTCTAATTGAACCATCGGTCGCAAATCGGGAGGTAAAATGGGCAAAACGCTTAAAAACATCCATTCGGGCCTGATATTAGATTTCATCATACCCTGAAACATTTTTAATCTTGTTAAAATTTTTCTCCTGTCACCGGGTTCAACCTTAGACAAAGTTTCTCCCATTTTTGAAATTTCTTTTTTAAAATCGGTTTTTTCAAAAATCTTTCTGAGACTTTCTCCGCCCGTGCCCGCTTCGAAAACTTCTCCGTATTTCAAAGAAAGCCGGTGATATTCAATCTCGGATAAAATTTTATTTACTTTTAATCCCCCTAGTTCTTCCACCGCCCTTTCCCGAGCCGCTTTCAGGTCTCCGATTTTAATTCTTTCTCCCTTCTTAGTTTTTTCTTTACCCTTCTGGCCTTTGAGTTTTGTCTTATACTCTTTTTCTATTTCTTCCAAAGCCTTTTTTCGGGCGTCTTCATTGACGCTGGTAATAATGTAGGAAGCGAAATAAATCACTTTTTCCATTTGCTGCATCGGGATATCCAAAACCATGCCCATTCTTGAGGGAACGCCTCTTAGAAACCAGATATGAGAACAAGGGCTGGCTAATTTAATATGGCCCATTCTTTCCCTTCTCACCTGGGCTTTGGTAACCTCCACGCCGCAGCGGTCGCAAATCATGCCTTTGTAGCGAATCCTCTTATATTTTCCGCAGTAACATTCGTAGTCCTTGGTGGGCCCGAAAATTTTCTCGCAAAACAAACCGTCTTTCTCAGATCTCTGAGTTCGGTAGTTTATGGTTTCAGGTTTCGTCACCTCGCCGTGACTCCAATGTAAAATATTGTCCGGCGATGCTAGTTTTATTCTTATGGCTTCTAAGTCTGATACTCTCATATTATTGTTCGATTGGTTTTTCTTTTACTTCAACGTCCAATCCCAGCGATTTTAATTCAGCCACCAATAAATTGAAGGAGGCGGGAATGCTGGGATTTCGGATTTCTTCGCCTTTAAGAATGGCTTCATAAGTAGCCGCGCGGCCCGTAACATCATCTGATTTTATAGTCAGCATTTCCTGCAAAGTGTGGGCGGCGCCGTAGCCCTCCAAAGCCCAGACCTCCATTTCTCCGAATCTCTGGCCTCCGAATTGCGCTTTTCCTCCTAAGGGCTGCTGGGTAATCAAAGAATAGGGACCGATGGAACGCATATGGATTTTATCTTCAACCATATGGATCAGCTTCATCATATATATATAGCCCACCGTGACCTTCTTGGGGAAAGGCAGTCCCGTTCTGCCGTCATAAAGATTAATTTTACCGTCTTCGGGAAGGCCGGCTTCTCTTAATTCTTTTTTAATATCTTCTTCGGTGGCGCCCGCCAAGGCAGGCGTAATGGCCCGGTATCCCAAAGCTTTGGCTGCCCAGCCAAGATGAGTTTCCAAAATCTGGCCGAGGTTCATTCTTGAAGCCACGGTCATGGGATTCAAAATTACATCAACCGGCGTGCCGTCTTCCATAAAGGGCATTTCTTCATCCGGCAAAACTCGGGAGATAACTCCTTTGTTTCCGTGGCGACCGGCCAATTTATCGCCGGCGTTAATTTTTCTCATCTGAGCGATTTCAACTTCGATTCTTTTGATGACTCCGGGTTCCAGTTTATGTCCCAAATCGCGTGAAAATATTTTTACATTAATAACCCTGCCTTTTTTTCCGTGTTCCATTAAAAGCGAAGTGTCTTTCACTTCCCTGGCTTTTTCGCCGAAAATCGCCCTTAATAATCTTTCTTCAGCAGTCAAATCCGCTTCTCCTTTAGGTGAGATCTTTCCGACCAAAACATCATTGGGCCCTATTTCCGCTCCGATCCTGACAATGCCTTCTTCGTCTAAATCTTTAAGTTTTTCCTCGGCCACATTGGGAATATCAGGCGTAGTAACTTCCGGTCCCAATTTTGTTTCTCTGACGTCGCAGGCGAAACTTTCAATATGAATTGAAGTATAAAAATCGTCTCGCACCAATCTTTCTGAAATCAAAACGGCATCTTCAAAATTCCCGCCCCGCCAGGGCATAAAGGCCACTAAAATGTTATGGCCCAAAGCCAAAGAACCCTGCGCGATGGCTCCTCCGTCGGACAAAACGTCTCCTTTTTTAACTTTCTGGCCTTTTTTAACAGTTGGTTTTTGGTGGAAACAGGTGTATTGGTTGCTTTTATTAAAAGTTTTTAATTCAAAATCTTTTGCTTTTTGGCCTTTGGATTTAACAACAATATGGCTGGCATCAACTTCGCTAATTATGCCGTCAGCGTCAGAAATAATTTCCAGTCCCGAATCCCGCGCCACTCTCTCTTCTACGCCGGTTGAAACCAAAGGCGGTTCAGGATTAATCAAAGGCACGGCCTGGCGCTGCATATTGGAACCCATTAAGGCCCGATTGGCGTCATCGTGCTGCAAAAAGGGAATGCAGGAAGTGGCAATTGAAATTGACTGTTCTGAAGAAACGTCAATAAAATCAATTTTATCTTTATCTGCTAGGCCCGGCTCTCCTTTTATTCTGGCTTCAACTTTTTGGGGAATAATATTCCCTTTCTCATTAATCGGCACGGCGCCAGAAGCAATATTATGCTGTTCCTCTTCGTAAGCATTTAGATATTTGAGTTCCGGAGTTACTTTTCCTTTTTCAACTTTAAAATAAGGGGTTTCTAAAAATCCGTATTCATTAACTTTGGAAAAAGAAGCCATGTGGCCCACCAATCCGATATTCGGGCCTTCGGGCGTTTCAATGGGACAAATTCTGCCGTAGTGAGAAGGCTGAACATCTCTAACTTCAAATCCGGCTCTTTCTCGGGTCAAACCCCCGGGGCCCGTGGCTGACAATCTTCTTTTGTGTTCCAGTTCGGCTAAAGGATTTTCATTGTCCATAAACTGGGACATCTGGGAAGAGGTGAAGAATTCTTTTACCACTGCCATAAAAGGCCGCGGGTTAATCAACTGGGCCGGCGTCAGGATGGCAATGTCCAACGTTGACATGCGGTCTTTGATAATTCTTTCCATTCTCATCAAACCCACCCTTAATCGGTTCTGCATCAATTCGTTTAAAGTTCTTACTCTGCGGTTTCCCAAGTGATCAATCTGGTCGGGATTGGAACCGGGAGTGTTATTTAATCTGATTATTTCTTTAATTGTGGCGATCACATCTTCTTTCTTTAAAACTCTGTCTTTTGGAGTAATTTCAGGAGTTTTTGTTTTCGGTTTTAATTCCGGTAATCTCTGCCACATGCGCCACCTACCGACTTTTGACAAGTCGTATCTTTCAAAATTATAAAACATGTTTTCAATCAGTTCCCGGGCCGTATCGGGAGTTACCATATCTCCCGGCCTTAATCTCTGATAAACCTCAACAAAGGCCTCGCCTTGGTTTTTTGTCAGGTCTTTCTTTAAGGTCTCGTCAATGTATTTTACTTCGGCATCCCGGTCAACGTCCTGGAACAATTCCTTAATCTCAGCATCTTTCTCAATGCCAAAAACCCGCAACAGCGTGGTGGCGGCTACTTTTCTTTTTCGGTCAATTTTCACCGAAATCACTCCGGAAGATTCTGTTTCAAATTCCAGCCAGGCTCCCCGATTAGGAATAAGCTTGGCGCCGAAATAGTTTCTGCCGGCCGTTCTTTGGGCGGTGAAAAAAGCGCCTGGCGAACGGATCAGCTGGGAAATGGTCACTCTTTCCACGCCATTGACAATAAAAGTTCCCCTTTCTGTCATTAGGGGAAAATCGGTCAGAAAAACTTCCTGCTCTTTGGTTTCTTTGGTTTTCAAATTAACCAGTTTTGTCCTAACCCTCAGAGGCGCTTCGTAAGAATCATTGTTTTTCTTAGCCTCCAAATCGTTTTTGTATTTGGGGGCGTCCAGCTTATAATCCAAAAACCAAAGTTCCAGCTCTTTGCCGGTATAATCGCGGAGAGGCGAAACTTCCTGAAAAAGTTCATTCAGGTCTCTTTTCCAAAAAAGTTCCCAGTTTGCCTTTTGGATAGAAAGCAAATAAGGGAGGGGAAGAGAAACCTTGGCCTTAGTAAAATTTTTGGTTTTTATAGGCAACATAAAAAAGAAAAATATTAGACACCCCTTTAAGCGAGGCAAATATGCCTGAAGATTTTTACGGACAACATAAAAAAGACCCCTACTTTAAAATCAGGGCAACTTTGGGTTTAAATTTTAGAGAAAAGGGGCGAAAATAGTATTAAAAATAATTAAAAAACCTAAAAATCTAAGTTCGGGACAAGTAAATTGAATATTACACTACCCCAAACAAGCTGTCAAGATGTTAAAAACGCAGGGTTATTTCCTTAAATCTTCCAGTTTTTGCCGGACATCCTCGTTTCCCGGATTCAATTCTAAAACCTTTTCAAACTCAGCAATGGCTTTGGCTGTTTCCCCTATTTTCTGGTAGGCAACTCCTAAAGAATAATGGGCGTTGGAATGGTTAGGCATCAAACTTACGGCCGCTTCAAAATAAGAAATTGCCTCATCTGTCTGATTGTTATTAAAGTAAAGCCGGCCGATTTGGAAAAAAACCTCGGAATTAGAAGGATAAATCTTTGCCAAACTCTCCATTTCTTTTATGGCTTCTTCTAAATTATTATCTGCCTCAGACATCAGCGCTTTCTGAACTATGGCGTCGCCGTAATCCGGTTTTAATTCCAGGGCTTTAGAAAATTCGTTCTTGGCTTTTTCTTTATCGCCGGCGGCTAAATATAATTTCCCGAGTTCCGTATGCAAAACAGGGTTGGTCGGTTCCAAAACAACCGCCTTTTCAAAAGAGTCAATCCCCCATGTCACCGTGCCGGTAGCCAATCCCTGAATGCTGCTGTAAATCATTCCCGCAGTTTCCCAAACAGCCACTCTGTTGGAAGATAATTCTGCGGCGCCTTTTATGTAATTTTCACCGACCTGTTCGCCGGTAATATTATGTATCGCCAGATTAATATTGTTTAATAAAGCGATTTGGTTTATCTGATCGCTTGGTTTTTGGCCTTCAGCTATCGCCTGGCTTAAATAATCCCGGGCGAGAACTATTTTATACTGCGCCTGATAAGAATTCAAAGATACGGCTTTTTCCAGTTCTTGAATACTGTCGGCGCCTCCTGAGAAATAATTCCTGTAGTTAATATCGGCCAGATAAAATTTTGCGGCAAAGAAATACGTTCCTAAAACTGCGATTGCAGATACTGTCAGTAAAACGGAAAAAATTAATGATAATTCGGGAAAATCCTTCAGGGAAATAATTTTTTCTTTTATGGGTCCTTTCCAATTAACCACTGCCAAAGCCAGCATCATCCAGAATAAAAAACCAAGAACGGTGTTCTGGTAATAAACGAACTGGCTGACTAACAGGGCCACAAAGCCCAGAAATAGTGCCAGGCCTCCCCGGTTTTGCCGCAAGAAAAGATAACTTATCATCAAAAATATTCCGACCAAGAAAAAATAGGCTAAAAATCCCAGAAATCCGGTGGTAGCCAAAATCTCAGCAAAATGGTTTCCCGACCTGTCAAATCTTATCTGCCAAAGCACGCTTTGGTTGAATTCAGCCGGCTTAAATTTTGAAAAATCATAGTGCCAGGTGCCGATTCCCGAACCCAAAAATCCGCTTTTCAGATTTTCAACCGCTCCTTTAAATCCTATCAAAAAAGAAGTCGGCTGGTCTAAAATCTGCTCTCGGGGCAACTGATATTTAAGAATTGAATTTTGAAGGCTGGAATTATCAACAAAAATGAAAACTGCAGCCGTAACGATCAGAATTAAGGATAACAGCAATTTTTTCGCATCTTTTTTAAACATTCTTTTAATTAGTGCGATGGCCGTAAATATAAGCGAACTTGCTAAGATTACAATCCAGGCCGCAGTATAGTTAATGATAATCAGCAGTCCCAAAGAAAGAAAAATCAATATCCAATTGGCTATATTCGTCAATTTCTTTTTCTCTCCGACAACAACCAGACCGACTAAAAAATTAACGGTAATTGCTAAAAATACCGCTAATCCTTCCAGACTTCCGCTGGCCGGATTAAAAGTTGGCTGTTGCATCAGAACGGGAATTTTAATTTGAATATCGGTCAAAGAAAACTGGAAATTGGAAAGCTTTGTCCAGATACCGAAAAGAGTTAAATAAGTCACTGCTATTGCCAAGAAAACCGACCCTAAAAACAATTTTGACAAAAAGACGCTCCTGATTTCTGATTTTGAACTTGTTTCCGTTTTTTTATCTCCGTTTGCTGTCACATTGTTGGTAATAAGAAAATAAAGCATTCCTAAGGATAACAATCCTACTAATCCGTCGCTGAATCTTCCGTAAAAACCGAAAATGCTGGAATTTTTATCAACGGAAAAAACAGCGCTCAGAATGGCAACCAATAAGAACACCAGTATTGGCAGGTCTAAGGGCGTTCTTTTGAACTTTATTTCTTTATCAATTAAAATCATTTTACCCAACCAGGCCAGAAAAGAGAAAGAAACCAGAAAAAATAAAAGATACTGCTTGTTGAATTCAAATGCCTCAAAACTGAAAGGCAGAAAGAATAAAGGCAGTAAAAAAACCAGTAAATACAATGGAATTTTTATCATATGATTAATTTTTGGTAAATGATGATTTGTTAATGATAATTTTATAGATATTTTCAATAAAATCTCCGCCGGCGTACCCGATTATGAAGGCTAAGGCGGGAGTAAAAGCATCTTCAACCGCAAAGCCCACTCCCTTTATCGCCCAAACAGCTACTAATCCGATAATGCCGGACATTACCATCGTCCCGAAAAAATACCCCGGCTTAAAAGGAACGTCTTTATAGGAAAACTGATGTTTAATAAATCCGACTAACCCTCTGATGAATCCGCCGCCAAAAGCGGCAATAAAAATTGTGAACATGTTATTAATATTTAATTATTTTATTATTCGCTAGTTTCCCCAGGCAATGGCTCAACTGGCGGTTGTTCAACCGGTGGCTCGGGAGTCGGTTCCTCAACTGGCGGCTCTTCAACAGGTGGTTCTTCGGGAGGCGGCTGTTCGTCAGTCGGCGGTTCTTCAGGAGGCGGTTCCTCAACTGGCGGTTGTTCTGGTGGCGATTGTTGGGATTCTCCGCACTCTCCTTTTGCTTTTATCCATTCCCCGTTTTCAATCCAGGTGCAGTAAATCTCGCCTGTGTTTTTGTCTTTCATTTCAATTTGTTCCGCCGCAATTGTTTTGGCTTTCAATTTCTCTACCTCTAATACGCCTTGCTCATTAATAATTAAACCGATTTTCGCCAGTTCCTGTTTTAAATCAATCTGAACAATTTGGCCTTCATTGTTTTGGGAAACATTTAAATCATTTCCTTGCCAATGCGGATTAACAAAAACCATAATTTTTCCGTCTTCATCGGAGCTGTCATAGGATTCAAGCGCCAAACCGATTACTCTTCCGGCTGCAGTTGCTTTCATTGCCGTTCCCGGAGAAGAAGCGGAAGTTAGAGCGTCTCCGATTTCAATTGGACCATTCTCTGATGAAACTTTTACTGGAACCCGACCGGCCAAAGCAACCGGACGCGAATTGGAAGCATTCAGGCCGCCGCCCATGGTAATGGCGGCGCTGTCGGTTATCGCTCCAATCAGTTTTGGATCAAAAGAAATTGATGATTTTTCAATATTTTGGTTTTCGATGACGGAAACTAAATCACCTGCTTCTGGACAATTATTATCAATTTCGCACTGCAAATCAATTGGGTATCTTTCCGCAATATCAAAACCGGTATTAGGATCAATGGTTCCCGAAGCAAATATGGAACCCTCAACAGCTAAGGCATAAGTGGTAGTGGCAACGCCAGGACCGACATCTATGGTTAAAAGATACCCAGGGGTAGTTGTGCCTATGCCGACATTACCGTTATTGGTTATTATAAATACTGTGCCGGTGGAATTTCCAATGTCAGCTATAGTGCCTAGGCCTGTTTGAGACATGGAAAGAACCGCCGCTCCTGTACTGGCATTAAAACTGCTGGGGCCTATTGCTTCCAATCCTCTGCCTATTTGCAAACCGCCTCTGATATCCAAGTCATTCCCAATTTGAACATTATTTCGGACAGAGAGAGTTCCGGTTTCAATGCCTCCTGCTTCCAGTTGTTGAATATATGCTCCCCCTACATCAAAAACCTGAAGGGTATTACCGCCATTATTCGTCACGTAAGCATAGCGGCCTTGGACGTAGACTGAGTAAGGATCAGTATCAGTTGTGGTCGTCGCAACACTACTTGGCGCGCTGGGATTGGAAACATCAAAGATTTGGAGAGTGCTTTCGCTAATGTTCGTCACATACGCATAGCGATCCTGTATATAAAGAAAGGCTGGTTCACCAGCAATGTCACCGCATGTAGTTGTGGCAACGCTGGCAGGTGCGCTGGGATTAGAAACATCAAAGATTTGGAGAGTGCTTTCGCTACTATTCGTCACGTAAGCATAGCGGCCTTGGACGTAGACTGAAACTGGACCAGCGGCGCCATCACCAGTTGTAGTTGTGGCAACGCTGCTAGGTGCGCTGGGATTGGAAACATCAAAAATTTGGAGAGTGTTTTCAGTATTGTTTGTCACGTAAGCATAGCTGTCCTGAACGTAGACTGAATAGGAATCAGCGGCGCCATCACCAGCTGTAGTTGTGGCAACGCTGCTAGGCGCGCTGGGATTGGAAACATCAAAGATTTGAAGAGATTGATCAGCACCGTTATTTATCACGTAAGCATAGCGACCCTGAACGTAGATTGAAATTGGACCAGCGGCGCCATCACCAGTTGTAGTTGTGGCAACACTGCTAGGTGTACTGGGATTGGAGACATCAAAGATTTGAAGAGTGTTTTCACCATTATTTGTCACATAAGCATAGCGGCCCTGGACATAAACTGAAAATGGATCAGCAGCTCCATCACCAGCTGTAGTTGCGGCAACGCTGCTAGGCGCGCTGGGATTGGAAACATCAAAGATTTCTAAAGTATCATCATCAGTCACCAAATAGGCATAGCGGCCTTGGACGTAGACCGAATAGGGACTGGAACCGTTGGTTGCTATTGAGCCACTGGCTGCTGAAGGCGCTTTTCCGGAAATATGCAGCTGCGTGATAGGCGCTGCCGTCCCGATGCCGACATTGCCGCCGTCCAATATGGTAAAAATTGTGGTACTGGCGTCTTGAATATTAACAATGCCTCCTGTCCCATATTGAATAATATCTAAAACAGAACTTGAAGAAGAAGCATAAACCCCCAACTGTCCCGCAGAATAAATACCTTGAGGCCCTACGTTTAAACCGGTGTTGGCAAAAATGGTTTGGCCGACGTTTAAAATTCCCGTTATATCACCCCTTGCGGCCGCGATATTTCCTGTCACGATATTGGGAACATCAATGGAAGGAATTTCAAAAATATTGAAAGCATGATCGTTCACACTTGTTACATATAAATATTTTCCTGAAACTTTAGTTTGTAAAGGCATTTCCATATAAGGTATGGTGCCACCGCTTGCGTCTTCATCGTCTCTTATACAAGTAACTTCCACAGGATTGGCAGGATTGGAAATATCAATAATGGAAACTGCCTGGTCCGTAACGGAATAAAAACCGGCTCCAACGTAAGCGTAATTTCCGGAAATATCCACTCCAAAGGCTCCGTCTAAACACTGCGCCTGACCCCCTAAACTGTTATCCATTAATTGCGCTACCAATAAAGGATTTAATGGATTTGAAATATCAATAATATTAAATAAACCGTTAGCGCCAAGACCAAAAGCGGTAAGGTAGGCGTATCGACCTGCAATTTTAACTCTCATAGTTAGGCCTAAGCTGCCATCGGCGCCAATTTGACTTATTTCAAAAGCATTGGCAGGGTCTGAAATATCAAAAATAGTCAAAGCATTACTTGAGAAACTTGACACATACATATAATTGCCGGAAACCTCAATTGATACGGGTTCATCAAGATAGGAACTGTCTACGCCATGAGTAAGAGTTTTAATTAAAACTGGATTGTGCGGATCGGAAACATCAACAATCATGACATTGTCGCTCGAATATCCTGCGAGATAAACATAGTTTCCGGAAACAGCCATATCTATAGTAGTCGTTAATCCTGTAACGTAACCCACTTCAGTGGGAGAGGCATGGTTAGAAATATCAATTACCGATAAACCCGCTTCATTAGCACCGGCAACATAAGCATAGCGGCCAGAAACAGCCAAAGCATAAGGACCATCTATGGCAGTCGCAACCTGTTCTTCTGAATAAGCCATGGAATCGTCAAAAATAACACCTGTTTCCGTGGCATTGGCAGGATCTGAAATGTCAATAATTGACATGGCGCTATCATTGTAACTTGCGACATAGGCATAGTTTCCAACAACATCCACACCCATAGCTCCTTCTAATCCTGTGGCATTGCCTCCTACTGAATTATCAAGAAGATAGCCTTCAAATTCGGGAGTGAAATTAATTGGCGCCGAGAGGGTCAGGTTTCCTAAACTGCTGACATGGAAAAAACTGGTAGTTCCGAATTCAAAATCCATAAATCTGCCCGCAAAAGTGGATGTGGCAGCAATCCCAAAATAGGTTGAAGTGGTTTCGGTTGTATCCCAAGAAATATCAGAGTCCCTGATTAAGAAAGACGGGGTTGTGGAAGCGTCAAAAGACAAAGTAGCATAACCCAAACTATTTATGGTAAATACCGAACTTCCGGAACTGACAACATCTAAAAGAGCCGAAGGAGTAAAGGTGCCTATACCCACGTTACCTCCCATAAAAGTTGATGTTCCTTCTACGCTAAGAGTTGTAGCAGGCGTAGTCGTCCCGATGCCGACATTGCCAACGGGATTCAGAATAATTGAGCCTTCATCCGTAGAAAAAGTGGTGGTAGACGAACCGGCAATACTATCAGTGCCAATGGTGATGGTATTGCCTATGGTGGCAGTAGCCGTGTAAATATTCGCCCACTTATAAGTATCTGAGCCCAAAGCGTAGGTCGTAGTGGTAGCAGGAAGAATATCTCCCGCTACAGTTACGGTTCCACCGTCACTAATGGTGAAGACGCTGATGTCTCCGTCTTTAAAATCAACGATATTGCCCGTACCGCTCTGAATAATCGTTAAAGTGGTGGAAGCGCTGTCAACAGAAAAAACTTGGGCGCCGGTGGCGGCAATCGGAGAGTCAATAACAATACTGCTGCCGGAAATAATGACGCTACCGGCGGCGTTTAAAACAATGTTGCCCGAAATAGCTGTTTGCAAACTGATGCTCTCTCTTTCAGTATAAATGCTCTGGGAATTACTTTTCTGTGAAACCGGCTGGATTTGATTAGCAGAAAGAATTAAACCTGTGGAGCGCCGCGCCATATCTGTCCCAAGAGTGCCGATCTGGCTGGCCTGGGTTTCTATTTTTGCTTGAAGCGCTTTTACCTGACCGATTGATGCGTCGTCAATTTTGACAACTTCTTTCGTGATCTCTTTTATCGGCTCGATCTGGGTAATTTTGGAAACTTCTGTGATTGTTTCTTTAGCCGTAATCCCTTCTTTTAATTGCTGAATTTCTTTTTCAAAAGTTGCAAATTTTTCTTCCACAAAGGAAATTGCTTCTTTTTCTTCCACGGTTGTTGTTTCTTTTAACAAAGAAGTCCGCCAGGGCGTGGTAACAAACTGATAGACGCCCTGCAATTTATTTTCAATAAATTCATTGGCAGCATTGTATGTTTTGGCTATCGCTTGGGAAAAATTCTTAATCGCTCCGCCAATATTAGCTGATTGAGGCGTAGTGATTTCCAATTCTTTTGCCAGGCCTCTGTCAAAATTCTCGCTGAACTCAGCTAGAACAGGAGAAAAATCTTCATAAACATTTTTAAAACTCTGTCCGAAATCTTGCAGTACTAAATTCGTAGCCTGGCCGATGCCTTGGTTGATGTTATGAACGTAGGGATCCAACTTTTCAAAAGCACCTTGGAAAGAACTTTTTCCAAAAACGCCACTCGCCGTTATTAAACAAAAAACCAGCGCCACGACAAATCCGAAACGCAGCACTGGAACCTTAAATACCGGCAGATTAGCCGGCGGCGGAACAAATTTATTGTTTTCTAAAATATAATTTAACTTGTTATTGTATTCTTGGGCTTTTCCTAAATACTCTTCCAGCCACTCTTTCGTCGTCACCCAGTTCCTGCCGAATTTCACTGCTTTTAACTTTCCCTGACGCGCCCGCAAAGACAAATACTCCTGCGAATATTCGCAGAATTGGCCCGCTTCCTGTAAGGATAAGTATTTTTTAATTCCCTCCTCGTTCATATTTTGTATCCGATAGTCCTTTATTTTATTCGTGTAGATTCATTCATTTTCCTTAAAATAAAAGGCTTTGTCAAACAGGCCTTGTGGATAAGTATAATAACCCTATCGGACGTTAAGTAAGACTTATGGCTTTATGGCTGATTTCTCATGTTTTGCAAAATACCTAAAGCAGCGAAGGTGGCGATTAAGCCGCTGCCGCCATAACTAACCAAAGGCAAAGATATGCCTATTATGGGCAGAATCCCCAAGTTCATGCCAATATGGATAAAAATCTGGGAAATTAAAAGAATGGAAAAGCCGGTGGCAAATAAACGGCCGAAGTTGCTTTGGCTTAACAGGGCGATTTTTATGATTCTCCAGAGTAAAACCGAGAAGAGCAGAAATAAAAACCCGATTCCCGCCAAGCCCGTTTCTTCGGCCAGGGCGGCAAAAATAAAATCGGTTTGAGGTTCGGGTAAAAAGCCGTAGCGGGTTTGAGAGCCGTTTCCGATTCCCTGGCCGAAAATACCGCCGGAACCTATGGCGATTTTTGCCTGGTTCTGATTCCAGCTCATGCCCAAAGGATCGCTCGGACTTAAAAAACTCATAACTCTTGCTTTCTGATAATCCTTTAATAAAAATCCCCAGCTGAATATTAAAACCAGAAGACCGCAAAGAATCAGAATTAAAAAATGGCGCAGTTTAATGCCCGAAATAATTAATATTCCAACCCAAAGAGCAATTAAAATCAGGGTTGAGCCCAGGTTCGGCTGCAAAAATATCAAAACCGAAGGAATTAAAACGTAAAAACCGGAAATCAAAATATGCCTTATCTGGTACATTTCTATATGCCGCGTTGAAAAATATTTTGCCAGAACAAGCATTAAAATGATTTTAGTCAATTCTACGGGGTCAAAAGAAACCGGACCCAGTTTATACCAGCCCCTCACTCCCCTTATTTCCGGCGCAAAGAAAAAAAGGCCGATTAAAGTTATCAGACAAAAACAATAAAGAACCAGCATCAAATAAGTGTTTTCCCGGAATATCCGCCAATCAAAAAAACTTAAAAAGAACATCAGTAAAACTCCGATTACGAAAAAAATAATCTGTTTTTTAAAATTCAGAAAATCTCCCCTTCCCAAGGAAGAACTGTAGATGGATAAAAGCCCCAGTCCAAACAGAAAAAAAGGGCTGATTATTAAAATCCAATCTAATTTTTTGAAAGAAGATAAAAATTTCATAAAAATTTATTTGATCATTTCTAAAAACTCTCTTTCGTTTATCGTTTTTACGCCTATTTTTCGGGCTTTTTCCAGTTTAGAGCCCGACTCCTGGCCAACTACTAAAAAAGCGATTTTTGAAGAAATTGACTCTGAAACCTCCCCGCCGAGCAGTTGGATTTTTTCTTTCGCCTCTTCCCGGGTTATCGTTTCCAAGGCGCCCGTGAAGACAAATGTTTTTCCAATTAGTTTTTTGCCGCCGCCAGCCGGCGGTTTTTCGGGCGGAATGATTATTATCCCTGTTTTCAATAAATCATCAATTAATCTTTGGTTTGATTGGGAATTAAACCAATCATGAATGGATTTTGAAATCTCGGGGCCAATACTAGGAATTTTATCCAGTTCTTCTTTTGTTGTTTTCCTTAACTTATCAATGTTTCCGAAATAATTTGCCAAATCGATCGCCGTTTCTTCGCCGGCATGGCGAATCCCTAAAGCAAAAATAAATCTGGCTAAAGGTATTTTCTTGCTGTCAGCAATCGCCTCTATTATATTTTTGGATTTTCTCTCGGCAAAACGTTCCAAGGGCAGCAAATCTCCTTCTTCTAATTCAAAAATATCGGGCGCCCGGGAAATTAAATTTTCATCAACTAATTGGTCAATAATTTTGGGGCCCAGCCCTCTAATATCAAACGCTTTTTTTGAAGTGAAATAATAAAGATTTTCCCTTTTTCTTGACGGACAAGCGGCATTAGGACACCTCCAAACCGCTTCTTCTTTTGGTTTAACCAATTCCGTTTTGCAAACCGGGCAGATTTTTGGAAAATGAAATTCTTTTTCTTTTCCGATTCTGAGTTCGGGAAGAACTTTTGCCACGGCCGGAATCACGTCGCCCGCTCTTTCTATAATTACCGTGTCTCCTATTTTAACTCCCAATTTTTTAATCTCATCTTCATTATGCAAAGTCGCCCGGCTGATTGTCACCCCGGCAACCTTTACCGGCTCTAAAATAGCCACTGGAGTTATGGCGCCGGTCCTGCCTATTTGCAGTCTGATATCTAAAATTTTAGTGGTGGCCTGTTTTGGCGAAAACTTAAAAGCCCGAATACCTCGGGGACTTTTGCCGGCAATCCCTAATTTCTGGAAAAGACTATTGTTATCTACGCTGATTACCACTCCGTCGATCTGGAAAGCCAGGCTTTCTCGTTTTTTCGCCACTTCCTTCCAAAAGTCCACTGCCTGAGATAAGTTTTTACATATCCTGCCCGGGTCTGTCTTGAAACCCATAAGAGGAAGAATTTGATGTTCTTGGGAATGTTTCTCCTGGCCTATATCGGTAAGTATATCGTATGCTAAGAATTTTAAAGGTCTGGAAGCGGCTAATTTGGGGTTTAACTGCCGGATAGAACCGGCAGCCAGATTTCTTGGGTTGGCAAAGGTCGGTTGCCCTTTTTTCTCCAATACCTTATTAAACTTATCAAAATCCGCCTTTCCCATATAAACTTCGCCTCTTATCTCTATTTTCCTCTTAATCTGGCTGAAATTAGCCCAATCAGGCAGGTTTTTAAAGTGTAATTTTAAGGGAATACTTTCAATGGTCTTTAAGTTCTGAGTGACGTCTTCGCCAATTTTGCCGTTTCCTCTGGTACTTCCCA